>JANNMP010000259.1:0-3989 GCA_031398015.1 Burkholderiaceae bacterium | reverse complement strand
CTGGGCCTGCGTGCGGGTGGCGCTCTGGTGCTGCCGTCGGCCAGCGGGCCGCAGCTGTTCACCGTGGCCGGCACCGTGGCGGCGGCGGGCGCGCCGCTGGTGGTGATCGACATTGCCAGCGCGCAAAGCCGCTTTGGCCGCAGCGGCCGGCTGTCGCGCATCGATGTGCGCTTGCTGCCGGGTGTGGACAGCGCCGCCTGGCAGGCCCGCACGGCGCTGCCGGCGGGCGTGCGCTGGGCCGGGGCCGACGACGCGCTGGCGCGGGTGTCGAACCTGTCACGCGCCTACCGGGTGAACCTGGGCGTGCTGGCGCTGGTGGCGCTGCTGGTCGGTGGCTTTCTGGTCTATTCGGTGGTGGCGTTGTCGGTGGCGCAGCGCACACCGGCACTCGCCCTGCTGGGCGTGCTGGGCCTGGCCGCGCGCGACCGGCGCGCCCTGGTGCTGGCCGAAAGTGCGGTGGTGGGCGTGGCCGGCAGCGCACTGGGCCTGGCCGGCGGCGCGGCGCTGGCCACATTGGCCTTGCGGCTGCTGGGCGGTGATCTGGGCGGTGGTTACTTCGGTGGCGGCGCACCGGCGCTGGCCTGGCCCGTGGGCATGCTGGTGGCGTGTTTTGTGCTGGGCACGCTGGCAGCGCTGGCCGGCGCCTGGTTTCCGGCAAGGCAGGCTGAGCGCCTGGCGCCGGCCGTGGCGCTCAAGGGCCTGGGCAGTGCCGATGCCAGCCAGCCGCCGGTCTGGCCGGGCGCGGCGCTGCTGGCCGCCGGTGGTGTGCTGGCCTTGCTGCCGCCAGTCTTCGGCCTGCCACTGGCGGCCTATGCGGCCGTGGCGGCGCTCTTGGCCGGTGGTGTGGTGCTGGTGCCAGCAGCAGTGCAGGCGCTGCTGGCGCACCAGGCAGCGCTGGTGCAACCGGTGCTGCTGCTGGCGCTGCGGCGGGCCCGGTTTGCGCGCCAGACGGCCAGCGCCACGGTGGCCGGCGTGGTCGCCAGCCTGGCGCTGAGCGTGGCCATCACGGTGATGGTGGCCAGCTTCCGCGATGCGGTGAGCACCTGGCTGGACAGCGCCCTGCCCGCTGACCTGTATGTGCGCGCTGGTGGTGGTGGTGGAGGCGGTGGTGGTGTGTCCGACGCCGCATTCCTGCCGCCCACGCTGGTGGCGCAAATTGCCGCCTTGCCCGGCGTGGCGCGGGTGCTGGCCTCGCGCCAGGTGGCGCTGGTGCTTGACCCACAGCAACCGGCGCTGACGCTGCTGGCCCGGCCGCTGCAAGACGACGCCCGCAACCTGCCGCTGCTGGGCGATGTATTGCCGGCCGCGCCCGGCACGGTGGGCGTGTTCATCAGCGAGCCGGCCGCCGCCATCCACGGCTGGGCGGTCGGCCAACGCATCACCCTGCCACTGCCGGGCGCAGCCGCCACGCCGCTGCTGGTGCGTGGCATCTGGCGCGACTACGCCCGCCAGTTTGGCGCGGTAGCGATGGCGGCCGCTGACTACCAGCGCTTGACGGGCGACCAGCGCATCAATGACCTGGCGCTGTGGCTGGCGCCCGGCGCCGCGCCGGCAGCCGTGCAGGCCAGCCTGCAACAGGCTGCGGGCGCTGGTGTGCCGCTGGACATTGCCAGCACCAGCACGCTGCGGGCGCTGTCGCTGCAGATCTTCGACCGCAGCTTTGCCGTCACCGTGTACCTGCAGGCGGTGGCCATCGGCGTCGGCCTGGTCGGCGTGGCGGCCAGCCTGTCGGCCCAGGTGCTGGCGCGGCGCAAAGAGTTCGGCCTGCTGTCGCACCTGGGGCTCACCCGGCGGCAAGTGCTGGCGCTGGTGGGCGCCGAGGCCGGCGCCTGGCTGGCCGCTGGCGTGCTGATCGGCCTGCTGCTGGGGCTGCTGATGGCACTGGTGCTGGTGCACGTGGTCAACCCGCAGAGCTTTCACTGGACCATGCCGTTGCAAGTGCCCGGGCTGCGGCTGGCGGCGCTGGCCGCCACGGTGCTGGCTGCCGGCGTGGCCACTGCGCTGTGGGCTGCGCGCCGCGCCGCCGGCCGGCCGGCGGTGCTGGCCGTGAAGGAGGATTGGTGAGCCCGCGCCGCAGGCTGTGGCTGCAGGCTGGCCTGGGTGCCGGGCTGGCCCGGGCCCTGGTGCCGGCAAACGCGGCCGCTGATGCGGACGACGACGCCGTGCGCAGCGGCCGCACACTGGTCTTTCCGCGCGACCACGGTGCCCACCCCGGTGCGCGCATCGAGTGGTGGTATGCCACCGGCTGGTTGCAGGCTGAAGGCAGCGGTGGCCTGCTGGGCTTCCAACTCACCTTCTTCCGCAGCCGCAATGCGGTGCAGTCAGAGGTGCAAGGCCGCTTCGCGCCGCGCCAGTTGCTGTTTGCCCATGCGGCGCTGACCGACGTGGCCGCGCGCAGCCACCGCCATGCCCAGCGCATCGCCCGCTGGTCGGGTGATGAATCGCTGCCCGACGGCCATGCACGGCGCGCCGACACGGCCGTGGTGCTGGGCCGCTGGCGCCTGCAGCGTGATGTCGCCAGCGGCGCCTACAGCGCCCAACTGCCGGCCACCGAAGCCGGCCTGGCGCTCGACCTGACGCTGCGCCCCAGCCAGCCGCTGCTGCTGCAGGGCGATGCCGGTTTTTCGCGCAAGGGCCCATCGCAGCAACACGCCAGCCATTACTACAGCCAGCCGCAACTGCTGGTGCAAGGCCGGGTCATTGCCAACGGCAAGCCGCTGTCCGGGCGTGGCTGGCTCGACCATGAATGGAGCGACGAACTGCTGGCCCCCGGCGCGGTGGGCTGGGACTGGATCGGCATCAACCTGGCCGACGGTGCTGCGCTCACTGCGTTTGTGCTGCGCCGTGCCGACGGCGCGGTGCTGTGGGCCGGTGGCAGCCATCGGCCGGCCGGCGGCGCGGTTCGGGTGTTCAAGCCCGAAGAGGTGGTGTTCAACGCCCAGCGCAGCTGGACCAGCCCCACCACCGGCGCGCGCTATCCGGTGCAATGGGCCATCACCACGCCCGCAGGCCGGTTTGGCCTGCGGGCGCTGCTGGACGCGCAGGAACTGGACAGCCGCGCCAGCGCCGGCACGGTGTACTGGGAAGGCCTGGCCGAATTGCTGGCGCCGGGAGGCACGCGGGTGGGCCTGGGCTACCTGGAGATGACTGGCCGCGCGCAAGCGCTGCGGCTGGGGTGAGTCACCCGGCGCTGCGCGCCGGCGTGTGGCTCTGCCGCGGCGGGATCGGCGCTGCACGCACACAGTTGCGGCCAGCGCCCTTGGCCTCACGCAGCGCGGCACCGGCATCGCCGATCACCGCATCCAGGCCCGCATGGCTGCTGCCGATGCCGGCCACGCCCACGCTGATGGTGGCCTTCACGCCTTTGCCCTGCCAGGCCAGGCGCAGACCGGCCACCCGCTCGCGGATGCGTTCGGCCACATCCAGCGCACCCAGTGGGTCGGTGTGCGGCAGATAGACCACCAGCACACCGCCGCCAAAGCGCGACAGCAAGTCATACGGCCGCAGCGTGGACGACGCCAGCCGGGTGATCTCGACCAGCATCGCGTCACCGGCAGTGGTGCCGTGCTCGTCATTGAGGCGCTTGAAATGGTCGACATCGACCATCAGCAGCGCTGCGTCTTCGCCGTGGCGGCGCAGGCGTGACCATTCCCGATCGGCTGCCGCGACGAAATGGTGCTGGGTGTAGGCGCCGGTCAGGGCGTCACGCGCCGGCGCCTGGGCATCCACCGCGCCAGTGGCCGCCAGCGACAGCGGCATTGGCGCCACGTCAGCCGCCGCCGGGCCACGCAGGCGCACCACGGTGGCCGGCATGGCGCGGGCCTTGGGCAGCGCCGGCGCCATGATGCGGATGGCCGCCCAGCCCGCCAGCGGCACCAGCACCGCCGCCACTGCCGCACCGGCCAAGGCCGGCAGCGCAGCGGCCCAACTGGCCGGCAGGTTCAGCGCCAGGCTTTGCGCCAGGCCGTGGCCCAGCAATGCGCCCGAGC
>JANNMP010000249.1:0-13394 GCA_031398015.1 Burkholderiaceae bacterium | reverse complement strand
GTGGGCCTGGCGCTGCCGGGCATCTTCGTCGGCAGCTTTCTGATCGAGGTGTTCTTCTCGATCCCCGGCCTGGGGCGCGAGGTGCTGTTGGCGGTGAACCGCAGCGACTATCCCGTCATCCAGGCCGCCACGGTGTACCTGGCCATGCTGACGATGTTGATCAACCTGGGCACTGATCTGCTCTACAAAGTTGTGGACCCGCGGGTGGTGTTGCGGTGAGTGCCGTGCTGGCACCAGCGGCTGCAACGCCGCAACACTCGCAAGGGGTGTGGCGCACCGCCTGGCGGCGCTTCAAGGGCGACCGGGTGGGCATGGTGTCGTTGTTGGTCGTGGCGGCCTTTCTGCTGCTGATCGTGGCCGCCGCCAGCGGCCTGGTGGCCAGCCAGTGGCAGCGTGAGCTGGCGGTGCCCAACGCGCCACCCACGCTGCTGGGCCCGCGCGCGGCCGAAGATACCGGCACCCTGGCCGGGCCCGAAGGCAAGCAGCTGCCGCCGGTGGACCTGAGTGACATCGACCCGCTGGCACCGCGCTATGCCGAATGGGCCGAGCGCGCCGCCAAGCTGCAGACGGCCGAGGCCATCAAGACAGACACCCTGCCGCTGGGCGCTGACCGCCTGGGCCGCGACGTGCTGGCCAAGGCCATCAAGGGCACCGAGATCTCGGTCTTCGTGGGGGTGCTGGCGGCGCTGCTGGCCACGGTGATCGGCACCTTGCTGGGCGCGCTGGCCGGCTTCTTCGGCGGCAAGGTGGGTGATTTTCTGGAGTGGCTGTACAACGTGTTCACCGCCGTGCCCGACATCCTGCTGATCTTTGCCTTCGCAGCGGTGCTGGGCCGGGGCGTGGACACGGTGGTGCTGATCCTGGCGCTGACCGGCTGGACGGGCCTGTACCGGCAGGTGCGCGCCGAGTTCATCAAGCACAGCGGCCGTGAATACGTGCGCGCGGCCGAGGCCATCGGCGCTTCCACCAGCAGCCGCATGTTCCGCCACATCCTGCCCAATGTGAGCCATGTGATCCTGGTGCGCATGAGCCTGCTGGTGGTGGGCTTCATCAAGAGCGAGGTGATCCTGTCGTACCTGGGGCTGGGCGTGCCCATCGACTCAGTGAGCTGGGGCACGATGCTGGCCGAAGCCCAAGGCGAATTGATCCTCGGTCACTGGTGGCAACTGGCCACCGCCACGCTGTTCATGGCGGTGTTCGTCACCGCGTTCTCGTTGATGGCCGACGGCTGGCGCGATGCGCTCGACCCCAAGTTGAGAGGCGCTGAATGAGCTTGCTCAGCATCCAGGACTTGCACGTCAGCTTCCGCCTGGGCGAGCGCGGCGCCAAGGCCAGCGTGGCGGCGGTCAAGGGCGTGGGTTTCGACATTGCCGAGAACAGCACGCTGGCCCTGGTGGGTGAATCGGGCTCGGGCAAGAGCGTGACGGCCATGTCGATCCTGAACCTGCTGCCTGAGAACGCGCAGCGCACTGGCAGCATCCTGTGGCAGGGGCGCGATCTGCTCAGCGCCAGCCGCGCTGACTTGCAGGCCCTGCGCGGGCGCGAGATTGCCTGTGTCTTCCAAGACCCGATGAGCAGCCTGAACCCGGTGTTCAACGTCGGCAACCAGTTGTGCGAGCCGCTGGTCAAGCACCTGGGCCTGGGCCGGCGGGCGGCGCTGGCGCGCGCCGAGGAGCTGCTGGTGGAGGTGGGCATGCCCGAACCCCGGCGGCGGCTGTCAGCCTACCCGCATGAGCTGTCGGGCGGCCAGCAGCAGCGGGTGATGATCGCAATGGCACTGGCCTGTGAGCCCACGCTGCTGATCGCCGACGAACCCACCACCGCGCTGGACGTGACGATCCAGCGCCAGATCCTGGAGCTGATCGCGCGCATGAAGGACAAGCACCGCATGAGCGTGCTGTTCATCAGCCATGACCTGGGCCTGGTGGGCGAGATTGCCGACCGCGTGGTGGTGATGCGCCACGGCACGGTGCGCGAGCAAGGCCCGGTGGCGCAGATCTTCAGCGCGCCGCAAGACGCCTACACCCGCGCGCTGCTGGCCTGCCGGCCCAGCCTGGGCAGCACGGCGGCGCGGCTGACGGTGATCGACGAGCACATCGCCGGCGGCACAACAGCGGCCAGCGCCGCACCTGCCGCTGCCAAGGACCCACACGCCCCGGTGGTGCTGGAGGTGCGCGCGCTGGCCAAGAGCTTTTTCATCAAGCAGGGCCTGTTCGGCCAGCGTGAGTTCAAGGCCGTGCGCGGCGTGAACTTCGCGCTGCGGCGTGGCCACACGCTGGGCGTGGTGGGTGAATCGGGCTCGGGCAAGACGACCATGGGCCTGACCCTGCTGCGCCTGCACGAGCCCACCGGTGGTGAGGTGATCTTCGACGGCCAGAACCTGCTGACCCTGAGCAGCCGCGAGCGCCAGGCGATGCGCCGGCGCATCCAGATCGTCTTCCAGAACCCCTACGCCAGCCTGAACCCGCGCTTTTCCATCGGCCAGACGCTGATCGAGCCGATGGCCATCCACCGCATCGGCGCCAACACCGCCGAGCGTGAAGCCCGCGCCCGCGCGCTGCTGGCCAAGGTGGGCCTGGCGAGCGACATCTTCCACAAATACCCGCATGAGTTCTCGGGCGGCCAGCGCCAGCGCGTGGCCATTGCGCGCTGCCTGACACTGAACCCCGAGGTGCTGGTGCTCGATGAGGCGGTGAGCGCACTCGATGTGAGCGTGCAGGCCCAGGTGCTGAACCTGCTGCGCGACCTGCAGGACGAGCTGGGCCTGGCCTATGTCTTCATCAGCCACGACCTGGCGGTGGTGCGCTTCATCAGCGACGAAGTGCTGGTGATGAAGGACGGCGAGGTGGTCGAGCAGGCCAGTGCCGCGATGATTCTGGCGGCGCCGCAGCAAGAGTACACGCGGCGGCTGCTGGGCGCGGTGCCGCGCGGTTGGGTGGCGGCGCCTTGAGTCGCGGCGGCTGCACGGGTTTGAGCCGTCAACCACGACGGCATAACATTGAAATTCCCGCATTGAGTGCGGGATTTTCAATATAGTAGTCAGCATGCTGAACCGCCAACGCCTGGACGCCGACGTGCGCGCCGCGCTGCTGCGCAGCCCGGCCGTGGCCTTGGTGGGCCCGCGCCAGGTGGGCAAGACCACGCTGGCGCGCCAGCTGCTGGGCCCGGCCTCGCCGAACTGGTTTGATCTGGAAGACCCGCAGGCCCTGGCCCAGCTGGCCACGCCACTGCTGGCGTTGCAAGACCTGCGCGGCCTGGTGGTGATCGACGAGGTGCAGCATGCGCCAGAGCTGTTCAAGCTGCTGCGCGTGCTGATTGACCGGCCCGGCCAGCCGGCCAAGTTTCTGCTGCTGGGCAGTGCATCACCGGCGCTGCTGCGCCAGTCCAGTGAATCCCTGGCCGGGCGCATCGAGGTGATCGAGGCCGGTGGGTTCACGCTCGATGAAACCGGCGCCAGCCATGCCGATACGCTGTGGTGGCGCGGCGGCTTTCCACGTGCGTTCACTGCGGTGGATGACGCGGCCAGCCGCATCTGGCGGCGTGAGTTCATCCGCACCACGGTCGAGCGCGATCTGCCGCAACTGGGCATGGGCGCACCGGCGCCGGCCATCCACCGCTTCTGGGCCATGCTGGCGCACTTCCATGGCCAGGTCTGGAACGCCGCTGACCCGGCACGCTCGCTCGGCGTCAACGAGAGCACCGTGCGCCGCTACCTTGATTGGCTGACCCAGGCGTTTTTGGTGCGCCAACTGCAGCCCTGGTTTGTCAACACCGGCAAGCGGCAGGTCAAAGCGCCCAAGATTTACCTGCGCGACACCGGCCTGCTGCATGAGCTGCTGGGCATCAGCGACGCCGCTGCGTTGCTGCGCCATCCGCGCTGCGGCGCGTCCTGGGAGGGCCATGCGTTGGACCAGGTGCTGCGCATCGCCCGGCCCGACGAAGCCTACTTCTGGGCCACGCACGCGGGGGCCGAGCTGGATCTGCTGATGTTCAAAGACGGCCGGCCAGTGGGCGTGGAATTCAAGCGCAGCGATGCGCCCAGCCTGACACCGTCGATGCGCAGCGCGTTGGCCGATTTGAAACTGCAGGCGCTGTACGTCGTCTACCCCGGCCAACGGCGTTACCGTCTGGCCGACAAGGTGGAGGCGCTGCCGCTGTCGGCCTTGTTGCCGGCGCCTGCGTGAGGCCGTTGCAAGACGCGTCTGCTGCCTGCACATTCCTCACCACAACGGAGACAAGCCATGACCCTCAACCGACGTGAAGCCGCCATCGCGCTGGCCGGCACAGCGCTGTTGCCCACTGCGGCCACCGCCCAGGCCTGGCCCAGCAAACCCATCCGCCTGGTCGTGCCATTTGCCGCTGGCGGCACCACCGACATCCTGGCCCGCGCGCTGGCGCCTGAGCTGCAACGCGCCTTGGGCCAGCCGGTGGTGGTGGACAACAAGCCTGGCGCCGGTGGCAACACCGCTGCGGCCGAGGTGGCCAAATCAGCGCCCGATGGCCACACCCTGTTGATGGCCACGGTGGGCACCCACGCCATCAACGCTGCGCTCTACCCCAAGCTGCCGTTCGACCATGTCAAGGACTTTGCGCCCATCACCCTGGTGGCGGGCGTGCCCAATGTGCTGGTGCTCAACGCGGCGTTTGCGCAAAAGCACGGCATCAACAACGTGGCCGATTTCATCCGCGCCGCCAAGGCCAACCCGGGCCGCTTCAACATGGCCAGTTCGGGCAACGGCACGTCCATCCACTTGTCGGGCGAGCTGTTCAAGAGTTTGGCTGGCGTCTTCATGGTGCACTTGCCGTACCGGGGTTCGGGCCCGGCGCTGATCGACCTGATCGGCGGCAACATCGACCTGATGTTCGACAACCTGCCCTCGGCGCTGCCGCACATCAAGGCCGGCAGGCTGAAGGCGCTGGCGGTGACCAGCGCCAGGCGGTCTGAGGCCATGCCCGAGTTGCCCACCATCGACGAGGCCGGTGGCGCCACGCTCAAGGGCTACGAGGCCAGCTCCTGGTTTGGCCTGGTGGCGCCGGCCGGCACGCCCACCGACGTGGTGGCGCGGCTGCAACAAGAGTCGGCCAAAGCCCTGGCCAGTGCGGCCCTGAAGGAGCGCCTGCAGGCCCAAGGCGCCATCCCTGGCGGCATCTCCAGCGCCGATTTCGCCCGTTTCATCGGCGCCGAGACCAGCAAGTGGGCGCGGGTGGTGAAGGTGGCCAACGCCAAGGTGGATTGAGGTCGGCTTGGGGCGTCAAGTTGCCGCGCGGGTTGCCGACAACACGGTTGAGGCCTGTTGCCTCGGCCACCGGAGCACCACCCATGCCAAGCCTCAAGCCGGCGATCCTGCCCCGTGCGGTGCCTGCCCGGCCATTGCAGCCCGCTGACTTGCCGGCGCCAGTGCTGCGCCATGGCAGCCCGCCGGCCCAGCTGGCCTTGCCGCTGCGGCGCCTGGGCTGAGCGCCTGAGGATGAAGAAACCGGCGCGCTGCTTGCAGCGGCGCTGGTGCTGCCGGTCAGAACGGGATGTCGTCGTCCATGTCGTCAAAGCCGGTGCTGGCCTTGGGTGCCGGGCGCGGTGCGGCCGGTGCACGCGCTGCTGGTGCGGCCCGGCGCGCTGCCGGTGCGCCATCGTCGGCGTGGCCGTCATCGGCGCTGCCGGCCATGCTGGCACGGCTGCCGCCACCGCCTGCGCCGCCCCCGGCTGCGGCATCGTCACGCCCACCCAACAGCTGCATCTGGTCGGCAAAAACTTCGGTGGTGAACTTCTCCACGCCGTCCTTGTCGGTCCACTTGCGGGTCTTCAAACGGCCTTCCACGTACACCGGCCGGCCCTTCTTCAGGTATTCACCGGCAATCTCGGCCAGGCGGTCAAAGAACACCACGCGGTGCCACTCGGTTTCTTCCTGGCGCTCGCCTGAATCCTTGCTCTTCCAGTTGCGGGTGGTGGCCAGGCTGACATTGCACACCGCGCTGCCGCTGGGCGTGTAGCGCACCTCCGGGTCGCGCCCCAGGTTGCCGATGAGGATGACTTTGTTGACCGATGCCATGGCGGGCTCCTGCGTGGACGGTTGGTGGTTGTGGGCTTGGGGCAAACCACCGCCCCATGCGCCGATTATGGCCAGCGCAAGCGGGCCGGGCGCCCGCCACTGAAGGGGGAAATGCAGCCCCCATGCGGGGGACGCAGGCGCTGCTGCAGGCCCGCCTCGTTACCATTCGCGGCCATGTCCAGCAGCAGCAGCGCACCCGCTTTGTCTACCGACCCCTTGCACATCCTGCAGCAGGTGTTTGGCTACAGCGCCTTTCGGGGCCAGCAGCAGGCGGTGGTTGACCAGGTGGTGGCAGGCGGTGACGCGCTGGTGCTGATGCCCACCGGCGGCGGCAAGAGCCTGTGCTACCAAGTGCCGGCCATTGCCCGCCACCGCGCTGGCCTGGGCATCACCCTGGTGGTCAGCCCGCTGATCGCACTGATGCATGACCAGGTCGGCGCGCTTGACGAGGCTGGCGTGAAGTCGGCGTTCTTGAACAGCTCGCTCGACGGCGACGAGGCGCGCCGGGTCGAGCGCGACTTGATGGCCGGCAGCCTGGTGCTGCTGTATGCCGCGCCTGAGCGCATCCTCACGCCGCGTTTTCTGGCGATGCTGGACTCACTGCAAGCGCGTGGCCTGTTCAGCCTGATCGCCATTGACGAGGCGCATTGCGTCAGCCAATGGGGCCATGACTTCCGCGAAGAGTACCTGGGCCTGTCGCAGTTGCATGCGCGCTACCCCGGCGTGCCACGCATCGCGCTCACGGCCACGGCCGATGCCCACACCCGCGCCGACATCGTCGAACGTTTGGCGCTGGAATCAGCGCAACTGTTCGTCGCCAGCTTCGACCGGCCGAACATCCGCTATGCCATCGTCGAGAAAGACGAACCGCGCAAGCAACTGCTGCGCTTTTTGCGCGACGAGCATGACGGCGACGCCGGCATCGTCTATTGCCAGAGCCGCAAGAAAGTGGACGACACCGCCGCCTGGCTGGCCGACGAAGGCATCACCGCCCTGCCCTACCACGCCGGCCTGGATGCCGGCATGCGGCGCCGCCACCAAGACCGCTTCTTGCGCGAAGACGGCGTGGTGATGGTGGCCACCATCGCCTTCGGCATGGGCATCGACAAGCCTGACGTGCGCTTCGTGGCGCACCTGGATTTGCCCAAGAACATCGAGGGCTACTACCAGGAAACCGGCCGCGCCGGCCGCGATGGCGCCCCGGCCAGCGCCTGGATGGCCTACGGCCTGGCCGATGTGGTCAACCAGCGCCGCATGATCGATGAAGGCGAGGCCGGTGACGAGTTCAAGCGCTTGCAGCGCGCCAAGCTCGATGCACTGCTGGCGCTGGCCGAAGCGCATGACTGCCGGCGTGTGCGGCTGCTGGCCTACTTCGATGAGCACAGCCAAGCCTGCGGAAACTGCGACAACTGCCTGCATGCGCCGGCGGTGTGGGACGCGACCGACGCCGCGCGCAAGGCGCTGAGCTGCATCTACCGCTTCCACCAGCAAAGCGGCTTCGGCTTCGGCGCCGGGCATTTGATCGACGTGCTGCGTGGCAAGGCCACCGACAAGGTGACCCAGCGTGGCCATGAGCGGCTGTCGACCTTCGGCATCGGCGCTGACGTGGCCGAGCAGCAATGGCGCAGCGTGCTGCGCCAGTTGATATCGCTGGGCCATGTGCACAGCGTGGGCGAGTTCAACATCCTGGAGCTGAGCGAATCGGCCCGTGCGGTGCTGCGCGGTGAGGTGCCGGTGCTGCTGCGTGTGCCGGCCGACGCGCCGCCGCGTGGCCGCAAGGCGCAGCGCAGCGGCAGCCGCAGCGCGGCGGCCAAGCCCCCACCGCTGCCGCTGGACGAGGCCGGGCTGGCACGGTTTCTTGCACTGAAGGCCTGGCGCGCCGAGGTGGCCAAGGCCCACAACTTGCCGGCATACATCGTGTTCCATGACGCCACGCTGGCTGAAATGGCGCGCGAGGCGCCGGCCTCACTGGCCGCGCTGGCGGGCATCAATGGTGTTGGTGGCAAGAAGCTCGACGCTTACGGCAGTGACTTGCTGCGCGTGCTGGGCGCGCCTGCCGCTGCATAGGCCGCGCCGGCCACGCTGGCCGGGCCAAACGCGCGCATCCGCTGCGGCGGCATTTGCTGATAACGCCATAATCGATAAATTCATACAACCGCTTTCAGCACATGCCCAGCCCTTCTCCCCGCCCAGCGCCGGCACCGGCCGGCGGGGGTGTCGGCACCACGCTGCGGGTGATCTACATCGACGACAACCCGATCAACACCATGTTGATGGCGGCCATGTTCGAGCGCTTGCCAGGCTTGAGCCTGCAATGTGAAACCGATCCACGCGCCGGTGTCGCGCTGGCCGTGGCCGCGCCACCGGCGCTGCTGCTGGTGGACATCCAGATGCCCGGGCTCGACGGTTACCAGGTGCTGCGCCTGTTGCGTGCCAACCCCGCCACCAAGGCGGTGCCGGCAATTGCCGTCAGCGCCAATGCCATGCCGCATGACCTGGCGCGTGGCCGGGCCGCAGGCTTTGCCGACTACCTGACCAAGCCGCTGGAGTTGCAGCGCCTGCAGGCCGCGCTGCAGGTGATGCTGCCGGGCTGGTTGCCGCCGCCAGCGACGCCGGCCTGACGCAGTTCAGGCACGCAGTTCAGCCCGGCGCTCAAGACACGCCGGCATCCGGCGGGCCGATGTCCACGCCGGTATCAGCCTCCACCGCTGCCACGCCGGGCAGCTTGCGCCAGGCTGCAGCCTGGGTCTTGCTGCCCGCCACGATGACGATGCCCAGCGCGTCCAGCCGCTGCGACACCGCAGCGCCCGCGCCTTGCAGCGCGGTGGCCAGCGCAGCCACACTGCGGCTGCCGTCGCCGGTGACAACCCAGGTGCTGGGCTTGGCCATGGTCGTGCCTCGTTGTGCTGTGTCAGCCGGCAATTGTGGGTGTGGGTGTGGGTGTGGGTGATCGTCGCTGCCGGCGCTCGCCGCATCAGCACCCGTCTCAGGGCGCCTGCACCAGGCCACGGCCCACCTGGGTGGCCGGGTGCGGCAGCGCCCGGGCGCTGGCCAGCAGCTTGTTCCACAGCAGCTGGCCGCGCAGGCCGGCGGCGGTTTGCGCCCACAGGGCGGCGCAGCCGGCCACATGCGGTGTGGCCATGCTGGTGCCGCTCTTGTGGCCATACCGCGTTGGCCGGGGCACGCTGGAGAAGGTGTCACGCCCCGGCGCGGCGATCTGGATCTTGCCCTGGTTGCTGAAGTTCGACGGCGCCAGGTTGGGGTCGAGCGAGGCCACCGCAAACACCGTTGGTGAATTGGCTGGCGCACCGGTGGGTGCGCCGAAATCATTGCCCGCCGCCGCCACGATCAGGCAGCCCTTGGCCAGTGCCGCTGCGCCGGCGGCGGTGTAGGCCGCCTGCACCGGCGACTGCGAGCCGAGTGACATCGAGACCACCGCGCACTGGTTGGCGATGGCCCAGTTGATGCCGGCCAGCACGCTGGCGGTGCTGCCGCCGCCGGCATTGCTGAGCACCTTGCCAACAAAGATGCGTGCGCCATGGGCCACGCCGTAGCGCGGCGTGTTGCCGGCCGGCGCACGCGGGCCGCAGGCCGTGCCGATGCAGTGCGTGCCGTGGCTGTGCAGGTCTTGCACCGGCTGGCCGACAAAGCTTTGCGCCGCCACCACCCGGCCGGCAAAGTCGGGGTGGCCCAGGTCCATGCCGGTGTCCAGCACCGCCACGCGGATGGCGGCGCCGCTGCGTGTGCTTTGCGGCACGCGGCAGGCCCGCAGGCCCCAGGTGGCGCCCAGCACCAGGGCGTCGGCCTCGTCGTCGTCACCGGGTGCGGCGCCGCCGCCGCCGGACGTGCCCAAGTCACGGGCGATGGTTTCGGTGGCGCGCAAGAAGCCGCGCAAGTAGTCGTCCATCGCGCCGTCGGCAAACACGAAGTATTCGGGCTCGATCACCTCGATGGCGCTGTCGCTGTCCAAGGCCGCGCCGTCACCGGCCGAGCCGTCGGCCATGGCGGCCAGCCCGCGTGATTGCGCCGCCACGCCGCCCACCAGGGCGACGCCGATCTCGGGGAAGACCAGCGCGTCGGCGTCGCCGGCATCTTCCATCGCCATCGCCTGGCCGCTGAAGTCTCGCGCATCGGCCAGGCGCAGGCTCTGCGAGCGCATCGCCGCCATGCCTTGCTCCAGGGCGCCGTCTTTGAACGTGACCAGGTAGCGGCCGGTCTGCAGGCTGCCGTCATTGCGCGCCAGCGCGGCCAGCATCAGTGCGTCGATGCCGCTGCTGGCGGCGGTCTTGGTGTCGGCCGCCACGCCGGGGGCGGTGTTTGTGGTGGTTCTTGCCGTGGTGCTGCGGCGGCTGGGCTTGCGGGTGGCCATGCGTGTCTCCAGTGGTTTGAAACCGGGGCACCAGTCTGAACAAGCTGGCGCGTTGCCGCCATCCCCAGCGCTGGCGATGGCCGGGCCCGGCGTGTCCCCTGCACAGCCGATGGCTGGCTGGCCACAGACGTTGCAGCCGCACAGGTGCCGGGCGCTGGCTAACATGCCCGGTTGCCCAAGACGCTGCCGCCCATGCCACCCAACCCCCGCCCGGCGCCTGCCGCCACCCACCTGCACATCCGTGGCGCGCGCACCCACAACCTGAAGAACATCGACCTCGACATCCCCAAGCACGCGCTGGTGGTGATCACCGGTCTGTCGGGCAGCGGCAAGAGCAGCCTGGCCTTCGACACGCTGTACGCCGAAGGCCAGCGCCGGTATGTGGAAAGCCTCAGCGCCTATGCACGGCAGTTCCTGCAGCTGATGGACAAGCCCGATGTCGACGTGATCGAGGGCCTGTCACCGGCCATCTCCATCGAGCAGAAGGCGACCAGCCACAACCCGCGCAGCACCGTGGGCACGGTGACCGAGATCCACGACTACCTGCGCTTGTTGTACGCCCGCGCCGGCACGCCCTTCTGCCCCGACCATGATTTGCCGCTGCAGGCGCAAAGCGTGGGCCAGATGGTCGACGCGGTGCTGGCCCTGCCCGAGGACACCCGGCTGCTGGTGCTCAGCCCCGTGGTGCGTGACCGCAAAGGTGAATTCACCGAGCTGCTGGCCGACATGCAGGCGCGTGGCTATGTGCGCTTTCGCATCGACGGCCAGACAGTGGAAGCCACCGACCTGCCGGCGTTGAAGAAGAACGAAAAACACAACATCGACGTGGTGATCGACCGCCTGAAGGCCCGGCCCGACGCGAAGCAGCGCCTGGCTGAAAGTTTTGAGTCGGCGCTGCGCGCGGCCGACGACAAGGCCATTGCGCTGGAAATGGACAGTGGCCGCGAGCACCTGTTCTCCAGCAAGTTCGCCTGCCCGGTGTGCAGCTACGCGCTGCCCGAGCTGGAGCCGCGGCTGTTCTCGTTCAATGCGCCGATGGGCGCCTGCCCGCACTGCGACGGCCTGGGCCAGCAGACGGTGTTCGACCCGGAGCGGGTGGTGGCCTTCCCATCACTCAGCCTGGCCGGCGGTGCGGTCAAGGGCTGGGACAGGCGCAATGCCTACACCCACTCGATGCTGCAAAGCGTTGCGCAGCACCTGGGCTTCGACATCGAGACAGCCTTTGAAGCACTGCCGCCACAGGCCCAGCAGGTGCTGCTGTACGGCTCGGGCGAGCAGGACATCAGCTTCGTCTACGAGGCTGAAACGGCCAAGGGAAAGACCCGCAGCGTCAAACGCTCGCACCCCTTCGAAGGCATCATCCCCAACCTGGAACGGCGTTTTCGCGAGACCGATTCAGCAGCGGTGCGTGAAGACCTGGCGCGCTACCAGGCCGCCAAGCCCTGCAGCCATTGCGGGGGCACGCGCCTGAAGCGCGAGGCCCGCCATGTGTTTCTGGTGGGCCAGGACCCGGCCGTGCCACGCCAGGCCATCTACCAGGTCGAACACGCCACGCTGGCCGATTGCCTGCATTACTTCGAGCGGCTCACGCTGCAGGGCAGCAAGGCCGAGATCGCCGACAAGGTGGTGCGTGAAATCCGCTCGCGGCTGAAGTTCTTGAACGACGTCGGCCTGAACTACCTGAGCCTGGACCGCAGCGCCGACAGCCTCTCCGGCGGCGAGGCCCAGCGCATCCGCCTGGCCAGCCAGATCGGCAGTGGCCTGTCCGGCGTGATGTACGTGCTCGACGAACCCAGCATCGGCCTGCACCAGCGTGACAACGCGCGCCTGATCGGCACCCTGCGCCACCTGCGTGACCTGGGCAACAGCGTGCTGGTGGTCGAGCATGACGAAGACATGATCCGCGCCGCCGACCATTGCGTCGACATGGGCCCGGGCGCCGGTGTGCATGGCGGGCGTGTCATTGCCCAGGGCACGCCCGACGAGGTGGCCGCCCACCCCGACAGCCTGACCGGCCGCTACTTGAGCGGCGCGCTGCGCATCGAGCTGCCCGCCCTGCGGCGCCAGCCCACCGGCTGGCTGCGCATCGTCAACGCGCGTGGCAACAACCTGAAGAACGTCAACGCCGACGTGCCGGTGGGCCTGCTGACCTGCGTGACCGGCGTGTCGGGCTCGGGCAAGAGCACGTTGATCAACGACACGCTGTACACGGCGGTGGCCAAGAAGCTGTACCACGCCCACGCCGAGCCGGCGCCGCACGACAGCATCGACGGCCTGGACGCGTTCGACAAGGTGATCAACGTCGACCAGAGCCCGATCGGCCGCACGCCGCGCAGCAACCCGGCCACCTACACGGGGCTGTTCACGCCCATCCGCGAGCTGTTTGCCGAAGTGCCGATGGCCCGGGAGCGTGGCTACGGCGCCGGCCGTTTCAGCTTCAACGTCGGTGCGGCAGCCGGCGGCGGCCGCTGCGAGGCCTGCCAGGGCGACGGCGTGCTGAAAGTGGAGATGCACTTTCTGCCCGATGTGTACGTGCCCTGCGACACCTGCGCGGCCAAGCGCTACAACCGCGAAACGCTGGAGGTGCAATACAAGGGCCGCAACATCCATGAAGTGCTGGCCATGACGGTGGAGGTGGCGCGTGAGTTCTTCAGCGCCGTGCCGGCCCTGTCACGCAAGCTGCAGACCTTGCTGGACGTGGGCCTGGGCTACATCACGCTGGGCCAGAGCGCCACCACCTTGAGCGGTGGCGAAGCGCAGCGGGTGAAGCTGGCGCTGGAATTGAGCAAGCGCGACACCGGCCGCACGCTCTACATCCTGGACGAGCCGACCACCGGCCTGCACTTTGCCGACATCGAGCTGCTGCTGCGGGTGCTGCACCAACTGTGCGACGCTGGCAACACCATCGTGGTGATCGAGCACAACCTGGATGTCATCAAGACCGCCGACTGGCTGATCGACATGGGGCCCGAAGGCGG
>JANNMP010000194.1:0-11973 GCA_031398015.1 Burkholderiaceae bacterium | reverse complement strand
GCCACCGCCACCAGGCCGGCCACCGCCAAAACCACCGCCGGCATTGCGCCGTGTGCCACCCACGCCAATGGTCATGCGGCCCAGCACGATCGGTTCGGCCTTCTCGGTGCTGGGCGGCTCGAAGCCGGGGATGGTCTCGCTGGGGATGCTGCGCTTGATCAGCCGCTCGATGTCACGCAGGAAGATGTCTTCGTCCACGCACACCAGGCTGATGGCCTCACCCTGGGCACCGGCGCGGCCGGTGCGGCCGATGCGGTGCACATAGTCCTCGGGCACGTTGGGCAGCTCAAAGTTCACCACATGCGGCAGCATGTCGATGTCGATGCCACGCGCGGCGATGTCGGTGGCCACCAGCACCTGCAGCTCATTGGCCTTGAAGTCGGCCAGCGCCTTGGTGCGCGCACCCTGGCTCTTGTTGCCGTGGATGGCCATGGCGGTGATGCCTTCCTCGTTGAGGAACTCGGCCAGCCGGTTGGCGCCATGCTTCATGCGCGTGAACACCAGCACCTGGTGCCAGTTGCCGCTCTTGATCAAATGGCTCAGCAGCGCCTTCTTCTTCTCGCGGCCCACCGGGTGCACCTTCTGGGCGATGTTCTCGGCCGTCTGGTTGCGGCGCGCCACTTCGATCAGCGCCGGCTGGTTCAACAGGCGGTCGGCCAGGGTCTTGATCTCGTCGCTGAAGGTGGCACTGAACAACAGGCTCTGCTTCTTGGCCGGCAGGTAGGTCAGCACCTTCTTGATGTCGTGGATGAAGCCCATGTCGAGCATGCGGTCGGCTTCATCGAGCACGAAGATCTGCACATGGCTCAAATCCAGCGTGCCCTGCTGGTGGTGGTCGAGCAGGCGCCCGGGCGTGGCCACCAGGATGTCAACACCCCGGCGCAGCGCGTTGATCTGCGGCTGCATGCCCACGCCGCCAAACATCACCATGCTGGTCAGCTTCAAGTACTTGCCGTAGGTGCGCACACTTTCTTCCACCTGCGCGGCCAGCTCGCGGGTGGGCGTCAGGATCAGGCAGCGGATGACGATGCGGCCTTTGGCGTCTTTCTTCGCTGGCTCCGCCGACAGGCGCTGCAGCATCGGCAGGGTGAAGCCGGCGGTCTTGCCGGTGCCGGTCTGGGCGCCGCCCATCAGGTCGCCACCTTGCAGCACGGCGGGGATGGCCTGCACCTGGATCGGCGTGGGGGTGTCATAGCCTTGGTCGGCAATGGCGCGCAACAGCGGCTCGGCGAGGCCGAGATCGGTGAATTTCATGTGGGTTTTGAGCGCCCCGGTTGTGGTGGGGGCTGATCGCGGTCTGCCTGCAGCCGCTTGTTGCCAAGGGCCCCAGTCGGGGAGGCGGACGGGTCGATGCGAAGGTCGGATTCGACTGCAAGGGCGTGACTGGTGGCGCCCTGACGCTGTGCATTGTAGGTGGCAACCCGAACCACCCCTGTGGAACAGGGCTGCCATCGCAGCACAGTTCACCGCATGGTCGCAATCCTAGAATTGACGATCCCTTTCAGAAAGCCCGCCATGGACACCCGCGTCAACCCGGTTCGTGAACGCCTGGACCAAGTGCGCCAGGCGCTGGCCGCCCATACCAGCCAGGCCTTGCTGGTGCCCAGCGCCGACCCGCACCTGTCTGAATACCTGCCCGGGCATTGGCAGGGGCGGGAGTGGTTGTCGGGCTTCACTGGCTCGATGGCCACGCTGGTGGTCACGCCCACGCAAGCCGCGCTGTTTGCCGACAGCCGCTACTGGCAGCAGGCCGAAGACCAGTTGCTGGGCAGCGGCATTGACCTGGTGAAGATCCCCAGCGCAGCGGCGGCCCACCACATCCAGTGGTTGGTGGACCACACCCCGCGCGGCGGCGTGGTGCGCTGTGACGGTGCGGTGCTGGGCCTGGCCGCAGCGCAGCAATTGCGCGGCGCGTTGGATGCCGCCGGCATCACCCTGGCCACTGATGCGGACCTGCTGGCCGCTGCCTGGGCCGACCGCCCGGCGCTGCCGCAAGCGGCGGTGTATGCCCATGCCGCGCCGCAAGCCGCTGAACCACGCACCCAGCGCCTGGCCCGGCTGCGCGAGGCCATGGCCCGGCACGGCGCCACGCACCACTTCATCAGCACCGTCGATGACATTGCCTGGCTGACCAACCTGCGTGGGGCTGACGTTGAGTACAACCCGGTGTTTCTGGCCCACTTGCTGGTCAGTGCCACCCAGGCCACGCTGTTTGTCGGCGCCGGCAAGGTGGCCGCAGCGCTGGCCGCGCAACTGGCCGCAGACGGCGTGGCATTGGCCGACTACGCCCAGGCCGGCGCGGCGCTGGCGGCGTTGCCCACCACTGGCACCAACAGCACTCTGCTGATCGACCCGCGCCGCATCACGCTGGGCTTTCGCCAGCAGGTGGCTGCCGGCGTGGCGGTGGTTGAAGCCATCAACCCCAGCACGCTGTTCAAAAGCCGCAAGACCGATGCCGAGGCCGCCTTCGTGCGTGAAGCCATGGTGCAGGACGGCCTGGCCATGTGCCGCTTCTACGCCTGGTTCGAGGCTGCGCTGGCGCGCAGCGAACGCATCAGCGAATTGACCATCGACGAGAAGTTGAGCGCCGAGCGTGCCAAGCAGCCCGGCTTTGTCGGCCTGAGCTTTTCCACCATCGCCGGCTTCAACGCCAACGGCGCGCTGCCGCACTACCGCGCCACGGCGGCGTCCTATGCCTGGATCGAGGGCGACGGCCTGCTGCTGATCGACAGCGGTGGCCAGTACCTGGGCGGCACCACCGACATCACCCGCGTCTGGCCGATCGGCAACATCAGCAACGCCCAGCGGCGTGATTGCACGCGGGTGCTGCAGGGCATGATGAACCTGGCGCGGGCGCGCTTTCCGCGTGGCACGCTCAGCCCCTTCCTCGACACCCTGGCACGCGCGCCGCTGTGGGCCGACGGCATTGACTTTGGCCACGGCACCGGCCATGGCGTGGGCTACTTCCTGAATGTGCATGAAGGCCCGCAGACCATCAGCCGGGCCATGCCCGAAGCCCACATGGCGATGGAGCCCGGCATGATCACCAGCGACGAGCCCGGCGTCTACCGCCCCGGCCAGTGGGGCGTGCGCATCGAGAACCTGCTGCTCAACGTGCCCACCAACACGGCCGAGAACGGCGCCTTTGGCGAGATGCTGGCGTTCGAGACCCTGACGCTGTGCCCGATCGATGCGCGCTGCCTTGACCTGGCGCTGCTGCGGCCCGACGAGATTGCCTGGCTCAACGCCTACCACGCCACGGTGCGTGAGCGGCTGGCGCCGGGCCTGGACGGCGACGCGCTGGCCTGGCTGCAACGCCGCACGGACGCTGTTTGATGGCCACGGCGCCGGCCAGCGGCTGGGCCCTCGGCATTGACCTGGGCGGCACCAAGACCGAGGCGGTGCTGCTGGATGCCGGCGGACAGGAGCACTGGCGCCAGCGTGATGCCACGCCGCAGGCACAAGGCTATGCGGCCATCATGGCAGGCATTGGCGTGTTGGCGCGGCAGGGCATGGCGGCCGCTGGCGGGCCTTGCAGCATCGGCATCGGCACGCCGGGCAGCCGGACGGCCGACGGCCGCATGAAGAACTGCAACACCCAGTGCCTGAACGGCCGGCCGTTGCAGCAGGATCTGCAGGCCCTGCTGGGCCAGCCGGTGGCAATCGCCAACGACGCCAACTGCCTGGCCTTGAGCGAGGCCACCGACGGCGCCGGCCAGGGCGCAGCCGTGGTGTTTGCCGCCATCCTGGGCACTGGCACCGGCGCGGGCATTGCGGTGCATGGCCGGGTGTTGACAGGCCCCAACGGCCTGGCCGGCGAGTGGGGCCACAACCCCTTGCCCTGGGGCCCGCCCGACGAGCCGCGCTTGCGTTGTTACTGCGGCCAGGATGGTTGCGTGGAAATGCTCGTCAGCGGCCCGGGCATTGCCGCCGACCACCAGCGCCGGCACGGTGGTGAAGCATCGGCGCTGCAGATCGCCCAGCGCGCTGCTGCCGGTGATGCCGACTGCGCCGCCACGCTGGCACGCTGGCAGCAGCGCCTGGCGCGCGCGCTGGCCGGCGTGATCAACCTGCTCGACCCGGATGTGATCGTGCTGGGTGGTGGCCTGTCTCGCATGGCCGACACCTATGCGGCCGTGCCGGCGCTGTGGGGGCGGTGGGTGGTCAGCGGTGGTGTGCGTGAGCCGGTGCGCACCCGGTTGCTGCCGGCGCTGCACGGTGATGCGTCGGGTGTGCGCGGTGCGGCGTGGCTGGGGCGTGCGTTGGCGCAGTGATTCGCGCACTGATTGGCGCACCCATCGGCGCACCCATCGGTACGCCCATCGGCGTCAATCCTCAGCCGCCAGCGCGCTGCAGCGGCGCGGCCAGCGCGCTGCGCAGGCTCTCGGCACTGTCGACCAGGTGGGCACGGGCTTCGGCGCTCAGGCCCGCCCGGCGCGCCGCCACCTCGATGCGCTGGGCCAGCGCCGTGCTGCGGCTGCGCAGCAGTGCGCGCGCGTCACTGCGGCTCATGGCCGCTGGCCGCAGCACCAGCGCGGCCAGGCGGCTGGCATGCTCACGCTGCAACTCACGCCGTGGCTGTGGGATGTCGGCGGTGCCCGACAGCTCGCTCCAGACATCGGCCTCCATCTGGCTGTACAGCTCGGACAGGCGCATCGGTTGTGCCGGTGGGCTGACCTTGAGTTCACTGTCCAGCACCCGGGTGGCCAGCGCATCGCTCATCAAGCGATTGAGGATGCTGCGCTGCAAGTCCAGCACGGTTTGCGCCAGCGGGTATTCAGTGGGCGTGGCCAGTGATTCACTGCGCTCGAAGTAGTCAGGCGCCAGCCGCCGCTGCAAGGCCGGGCTGATCAAGAACGCATCGGCCGCCAGCACCCGGTTCGACAGCATGCGCAGCGCTGCGCGCTGCTCTGTTGCCCCCAGCGGCTGCAATGGGTCACGCCCGGTGTTGGGATAGTCACGCAGCGTGCGCACCGCACCCATCTGGCGCAACAGGATGCCGGCAGTGCGGCCGGCGTCGCGCACTGCAAAGCTCAATGAGCGGCGCAGACCGGCGTAGTTCTCGCCCGGGTTCAGCGTGCGGGTTTCCTGGCGGCTGAACAGGTCTTGCGCAATGTCGAAGCGCCGCGCGGCAAAGGCCAGCACGTCGTCGCCCAGGTCAAAGTGCAGTGCGTCGGGGTCGATGCCGAGAAAGTTGTCTTCATCGGTGCCGTAGGCCAGGCCCGGCTCGCCGCTGCGCGCGGCAATGCGGGCCAGTTCGCTGGCCTGCTGCTCGGTGGCGATGGGCCGGTAGGCGTATTCAATGGCCCAGAAATCGTAAGTGCCCAGCGTGGCCTGGAACGGTGCCGCCGCCGGCTCACCGGGGCGTGGCAGGTTGATCGCCGCATATTCCATCACCGAGCCGGTGAAGGCCTCGCGCCGGGTGAATTCAGGGTCGGCCACCTGCAGGCTGCTGACCGCCTGCGAGGCGCGGAAGTTGTGCCGCAGGCCCAGGGTGTGGCCCACCTCGTGCATCGTCACGTCCTTCATGTAGTCGAGCACAAACTGCTGGGCTTCTGGGCTGTCGGGGTCGATCTCGCCGCGCGCGGCCAGCACGTCCAGCGCATAACCCAGCTGTTCAGCGGCCATGTCGGCGTGATGGCAGGCCCATGGGTCGTGCGCGGCGCCGGTGGGCTCGGGCGGGCCCGCCACTTGCAGCAGCGCGGCCCAGTCGCGCGCGGCCGCCGCAGAGCCGGCAGCACCCAGCACCTGTGACCTGGCAAACCGCAGGCTGCGCGCGCTCAAGCTTTCGATGCCGATGTCGGCGTCGAGGATCTCGCCGCTGCGTGGGTCGACATGGCTGGGGCCGATGGCGCCGAATGACGCCTCGCGGTTGGTCATCCAGCGCAGCGATGCCACACCGGCGTCCAGCGTGTCCCAGTCGGCGTCGTCTGCCTGCTGCTTGGCGACCACCGCATCCTTGAAACCGATGCGCTCGAAGGCCTTGTTCCACTCCAGCACACCGGCGGTGATGGCGGCGCGGTACTGCAACGGGATGTTGCGGTCCAGCCAGTAGGTGATGGGTTTGACCGGCTCGCTCAACTCGGCGGCCGGGTCCTTTTTCTCCAGCCGCCAACGGTTGACGAAGCGCTGGCGCGGGCTGCGCGCCAGGTCATCGCTGTAGTCGTCGGTGACTGAAACAAAGTGGCCCAGCCGGGGGTCGGCCGGGCGTGCGGGCATGGGCTTGTCGGGCAGCGCTGCCAGCGAGTAATGCAGGCCCAGGAACAAGCTGCGTGCATCAGGCAGGCCGCCGGGCACGCTGGGCACCGGCGCGCCGGGCGGCGTGCCGGGCTGGGGCAGGGCGATGCTGGCCGTGGCGTAGTGGTTGATGGTCTCCAGCACCAGCAAGCCGGGCTGGCCACGCACGCCCACCACGGCCGAGTTGCGCACGTCCAGGCTGTAGCCCTGGCGGTAGTTGCGCTGCAACTGGGTGCCCAGGCCCAACAGGTCGGACAGGAGCATGCTGCCCAGGTCAACCAGCACCGCCTTGCGGTCAGGGTGGGGCAGGCTGGCCACCACGTTGGCCGCCAGCAGGCTGGGTGAATTGGCCACGGCAACCGCGCGTGCCTCTGGTGTGCCGGCCTTGGCTACTTGCTGCCGGTTGATGGCGATCAGCTGCACCAGGTTGTGCTGGCGCTGGAACTGCACCAGGGTCGGGCCATACAGCATCAGGCCGCCGTAGATGCGGCCCTCACCAATGCCGCTGCGCAGCTTGGGCGACAGGAAGAACGGCTTGCCGAAGTCTTCGGGCTTCAGCTCGATCCACAGCCGCTCGTCCTTCTGCCAGACGCTGAACAGGCCGTGGGTGGGCTTGGCGTCCTTGATGACGGTGGCGAACGGCGGTGGCTGGCCTGGGGCGGGGGCGGGCGGGGCGGCGCCTGGGGCTGGGGCGGGGGGTGTGGCTGCGGGAGCTGCGGCCACCGGGCCGGCAGCCACGCCGGGGGGGCGGGGTGTGGGTGGGGTGGGTGCAGCGGCCGGTGCCGTGCCGGCTGCGGGCGTGGACACCCCGCCTCCATCAGGCGCAGCGCCAGGCGTGGCGCAACCTGCCAGCCAGGCGGCCAGCAGTGCTACAACGGCGACACGCCCGGCAGTCACTTCAACGCCTTGAACCGCAGCCGCTTCGGCTTGGCCCCTTCTTCACCCAGCCGCTTCTTCTTGTCGACTTCATATTCCTGGTAGTTGCCGTCATAGAAAAACCACTGGCTGTTGCCCTCGCAGGCCAGGATGTGGGTGCAGATGCGGTCGAGGAACCAGCGGTCATGGCTGATCACCATGGCCGAGCCGGCGAATTCGAGCAGCGCCTCTTCCAGCGCGCGCAGGGTTTCCACATCCAGGTCGTTCGACGGTTCGTCCAGCATCAGCACATTGCCACCCTGGGCCAGCGTCTTGGCCAGATGCAGGCGGCCACGCTCACCGCCTGACAGGCTACCCACCAGCTTCTGCTGGTCATTGCCCTTGAAGTTGAAGCGGCCCAGGTAAGCCCGGCTGGGCATCACGAACTTGCCGACCACGATGTTGTCCAGCCCGCCCGACACGTCCTGCCACACGGTTTTCTCGGCGGCCAGGCTTTGCCGGCTCTGGTCGACAAAGGCCATTTGCGCGGTCTTGCCGATCAGCACCTCGCCCGAGTCGGCTTTTTCTGCGCCTTGCAGCATGCGAAACAGCGTCGACTTGCCCGCGCCGTTGGGCCCGATGATGCCGACGATGGCGCCGGCCGGCACCTTGAAGCTCAGGTTGTCCATCAGCAGCCGGTCACCAAAACTCTTGCTGACGTTGACGAACTCGATCACCTCATTGCCCAGCCGCTCGGCCACCGGGATGAAGATTTCGTTGGTCTCGTTGCGCTTCTGGTAGTCCACATCGCTCAGCTCTTCAAAGCGGGCCAGGCGCGCCTTGCTCTTGGCTTGGCGGCCCTTGGCATTGCTGCGCACCCACTTCAGCTCTTCCTTCATCGCCCGCATGCGCGCGTCTTCGGTTTTCTGTTCGCCTTCCAGGCGCTTTTCCTTCTGGTCGAGCCAGTCGGAGTAGTTGCCCTTCCAGGGGATGCCGCGGCCGCGGTCGAGCTCCAGAATCCACTCGGCCGCGTTGTCCAGGAAATAGCGGTCGTGGGTGATGGCCACCACGGTGCCACTGAAGCGCAGCAGAAACTGCTCCAGCCACTCAACGCTCTCGGCGTCCAGGTGGTTGGTGGGTTCGTCAAGCAGCAGCATGTCGGGCTTGCTCAGCAGCAGCTGGCACAGCGCCACGCGGCGTTTCTCGCCGCCCGAGAGCACGCCGATGGTGGCGTCCCAGGGCGGCAGGCGCAGCGCGTCGGCGGCCAGCTCCAGCTGCAGGTCGGTGTTCTCTGAGCCGGCGGCGGCGATCACTGCTTCCAGCTCGGCCTGCTCGGCGGCCAGGGCGTCGAAGTCGGCGTTTTCTTCGGCATATTCGGCATACACCGCATCCAGCCGCTTCTTGGCCGCCAGCACACCGCCAATGCCTTCTTCCACCGCCTCGCGCACGGTTTGGTCGGGGTTGATCAGCGGCTCTTGCGGCAAGTAGCCGATCTTGATGCCGGGCATCGGCGTGGCCTCGCCTTCGTACTCCTTGTCCACGCCGGCCATGATCTTCAGCAGCGAGCTTTTGCCCGAGCCGTTGATGCCCAGCATGCCGATCTTGGCGCCGGGAAAGAACGACAGCGAGATGTCCTTCAGGATTTGCCGCTTGGGCGGAACCGTCTTGCTGACACGGTTCATCGTAAAAACATACTGGGCCATGTGCGGATGCTCGGATGACTGGGTTGGCAGCGGTGCCAGCGGTGGTGGCAGCGCTTGGGGCCTTGGCGCAAGGCCGGGCACGAAGCCAGGGATTATCCCTGTGGAAACCAGCGCAAGCCGATTGGACGTGGGCCCCGCCGGGCACCGATGATGCGGCATGGGCGCTTGTGCCCGCCAGCTTGTTCCCGCCAAACCACTGCAGCATTGCCCCATGCCCGATCCTGACCCCGCCGCAGCCCCGATCCACATCACGCGCCAGCGCGGCGCCAGGCACAGCCGGCCCAAGGGCCGCCAGGTCGACGACAGCGCGCGTGCCGAGGTGGCGGCGCTGTTGCCCGGGCTGGCCGGCCCCGACGCGCCGCCGCGTGACCTGCTGATCGAGCACCTGCACGTTCTCAACGACCATTTCGGCGTCTTGTTCCAGCGCCACCTGGTGGCCCTGGCCGATGCCATGCGCCTGTCGATGGCCGAGGTGCAGGAGGTGGCCAGTTTCTACCACCACTTCCAGCTGCTGCCCGACGGCGCCGTGGCACCCGGCCTCACGCTGCGGGTGTGCAGCGGCCTCAGTTGCCAGCTGGCCGGTGCAGGCGTGTTGCTGCAGCAATTGCAGGGCCAATGCGGCGCCGGTGTGCGTATGGTCAGCGCCCCGTGCGTGGGCCGCTGTGAGCAGGCGCCGGTGGCCGTGGTGGGCCAGGCGCCGGTTCTGCACGCCGACGCGGCGGCCGTGCTGGCGCAGGCGGCCAGCGGCCACACGCACCCGGCCAGCCTGGATGACGGCGTGTTCGACCCCGCCGCCGATGCACCCGGCGCCATCACCCACGGCCCGGAGCCGATTGCGCCTGCCTGGGTCGGCATCAGCGCCTACCGCCGGCGCGGTGGCTACTTGTTGCCGGCCGCGCTGGCCAGCGGCGAATTGAAGCCCGATGCGGTGCTGGCCGCGATGACCGACGCCGGCCTGCGTGGCCTGGGCGGCGCGGGCTTCCCGGCGGGCCGCAAGTGGTCGATCGTGCGCAGCCAGAGCGCACCGCGGCTGATGGCCGTCAACATCGACGAAGGTGAACCCGGCACCTTCAAAGACCGAACCTACCTGGAGCGTGACCCACACCGGTTTCTGGAAGGTTTGCTGGTGGCCGCCCAGGTGGTGGGCACCGAGGCCGTCTACATCTACTTGCGTGACGAGTACCACGGCGCCCGCGCCGTGCTGCAGCAAGCGCTGGCGCAACTGCAGGCTGACCCACCTTGCGCGCTGCCGCACATCCAGCTGCGGCGCGGCGCTGGCGCCTACATCTGCGGTGAAGAGTCGGCCATGGTCGAAAGCATCGAAGGCAAGCGTGGTGAGCCGCGGCTTCGCCCGCCCTACATCGCCGAGCGTGGGTTGTTCGGCCGGCCCACGCTGGAACACAACTTCGAGACCCTGTACTGGGTGCGTGACATCGTGCAGCGTGGCCCGGCCTGGTTCAGCGGCTTCGGCCGCCATGGCCGCCAGGGCCTGCGCAGTTTCAGCGTCAGCGGCCGGGTGCGCCAGCCGGGGGTGAAGCTGGTGCCAGCCGGCATCACGCTGCGCGAGCTGGTCGATGAGTTCTGCGGCGGCATGGCCGAGGGCCACACGCTTTATGCCTATCTGCCAGGCGGCGCCTCGGGCGGCATCCTGCCGGCCACGCTGGCCGATGTGCCGCTGGATTTCGACACCCTGCAGCCGCATGGCTGCTTCATCGGCTCGGCCGCCGTGATGGTGCTCAGCCAGCATGACAAGGCGCGCGATGCCGCGCTCAACACCATGCTGTTTTTCGCCGACGAAAGCTGCGGCCAATGCACACCTTGCCGCGTGGGCACGGCCAAGGCCGCCGCGCTGATGGCTGCGCCGCGCTGGGACCACGCCACGCTGGACGACCTGGGCCAGGTGATGGCCGACGCCAGCATCTGCGGTCTGGGCCAGGCGGCGCCGAACGCCATCCGCTGCGTGCAGCGCTACTTTGCCGACGAGGTCTGAGATGGGTGCTGCCGATCTGTTCGAGTTCAGCCTGGACGGCGCCACCGTCAACGCCCGGCCGGGTGAATCGATCCTGCAAGCCGCGCAGCGCCAGGGGGTGCTGATCCCGCGCCTGTGCTGGACAGACAACCAACGCGCCGACGGCAACTGCCGCGCCTGCGTGGTGGAGGTGGACGGCGAGCGCACGCTGGCCGCCAGTTGCTGCCGCGCCCCCACGCCGGGCATGGTGGTGCGTGCGCAAAGCGAGCGCGCCGTCAAGAGCCAGAAGCTGGTGGTCGAGCTGTTGCTGGCCGATCTGCCAGCCACCGGCCAGCTGTGGCTGGACGGTGACCCGCAGCGCCCGCATGGTGAATTGAGTGACTGGGCGGGCCGCCTCGGCGTCACGCCGCGCCCGGCACTGGCCGCCTTGCAGCGCGCCCAACCCGCACCCGACTTGAGCCACCCGGCGATGGCCGTCAACCTGGATGCCTGCATCCAGTGCACGCGCTGCGTGCGCGCCTGCCGCGAGACCCAGGGCAATGACGTGATCGGCCTGCTGCAGCGCGGCGCCCACACCCAGATCGGTTTTGATCTGGGCGATGCGATGGGCGACAGCACCTGCGTTGGCTGTGGTGAATGTGTGCAGGCCTGCCCCACCGGCGCACTGGCCAACAAGACATTGCTGGGCGACCAGCGGGTCGACAAGACGGTTGATTCGGTCTGCCCGTATTGCGGCGTCGGCTGCCTGCTGACCTACAAAGTACGCGGCAACACCATCGTGGCGGTCGAAGGCCGCAACGGCCCGGCCAACGCCGGCCGGCTGTGCGTCAAAGGCCGCTACGGCTTTGACTATGTGCACCACCGCCAGCGCCTGACCAAGCCGCTGATCCGCAAGCCCGGCGTGCCCAAGGACGGCGCGTCGGACGCCAGGCCGGGTGATTGGCAGGCGGTGTTCCGCGAAGCCAGCTGGGACGAAGCGCTCGACCTGGCCGCCGGCGGCTTGAAGGCCCTGCGTGATCAGCACGGCCCGTTGACCCTGGCCGGCTTCGGCTCGGCCAAGGGCAGCAACGAAGAGGCCTACCTGTTCCAGAAACTGGTGCGCACCGGCTTTGGCAGCAACAACGTCGACCACTGCACCCGGCTGTGCCATGCCAGCAGCGTGACGGCGCTGCTTGAAGGCGTGGGCTCGGGCGCAGTCAGCAACCCGGT
>JANNMP010000159.1:0-1941 GCA_031398015.1 Burkholderiaceae bacterium | reverse complement strand
CAAGATCCGGCCCGACGCGCCGTTCGACAAGGTCTGCTACATCGGCTGCGGCGTCACCACCGGCGTGGGCGCGGTGCTGTTCACCGCCAAGGTGGAGGCCGGCGCCAACGTGGTGGTGTTCGGCCTCGGCGGCATCGGGCTGAACGTCGTCCAGGGTGCCAAGATGGTGGGCGCCGACAAGATCATCGGCGTTGACCTGAACCCGGCACGTGAGGCAATGGCGCGCCGCTTCGGCATGACGCACTTCCTCAACCCCAAGGACCACGCCAACTTGGTCGATGCCATCGTGCAGCTGACCGACGGCGGCGCCGACTACAGCTTCGAATGCATCGGCAACACCCAGGTGATGCGGCAGGCGCTGGAATGCACCCACAAGGGCTGGGGCCGCAGCATCATCATCGGCGTGGCCGAGGCGGGGGCCGAGATCAGTACACGCCCATTCCAGCTCGTGACCGGCCGCAAGTGGGAGGGCTCAGCCTTTGGTGGCGCGCGGGGCAGGACGGACGTGCCGAAGATCGTCGACTGGTACATGGACGGCAAGCTCAACATCGACGACCTGATCACCCACAAGCTGCCGCTGGCGCGCATCAACGAGGGCTTTGAGCTGATGAAGCGCGGTGAGTCGATCCGCACGGTGGTGGAGTTCTGACATGTCCTGGGCGCTGGTGTCAGAGCACGCCTGCTTCGGCGGTGTGCAGCGCTTTCACAGCCATGCGTCGGCCGAAATCGGCTTGCCGATGCGCTTCGGCCTGTACCTGCCGCCGCAGGCGTTGGCCGGGCAGCCTGTGCCTCTGCTGGTGTGCCTGGCCGGCCTGACTTGCAATGAAGAGACGTTTGCCACCAAGGCCGGCGCCCAGCGCTTGGCCGCCCAACTCGGCCTGGCGCTGTTGACGCCCGACACCAGCCCACGCGGCGCCGGTGTGCCCGGCGAGGCCGATGCCTGGGATTTCGGCGTCGGCGCCGGCTTCTACCTCGACGCCACGCAAGCGCCCTGGGCGCAGCACTGGCGCATTGAAAGCTGGCTGATCAATGAACTGCTGCCGCAGGTGTTGGCGCAAGCGCCGGTGCTGGCTGGTGCCACGGGCATCTGCGGCCATTCGATGGGTGGGCACGGCGCGCTGACGCTGGCGCTGCGCCACCCTGGCCTGTTCCGCAGTGTGTCGGCGCTGGCGCCAATCTGTGCGCCGATGCGCTGCCCCTGGGGCATCAAGGCCTTCAGCGGCTATCTTGGCGATGACCGCAAGACCTGGGCAGCGCACGACGCCAGTGCGCTGATGGCAGCGCAGGCCAGCGCACCGTATCCACAAGGCATCCTGCTCGACCAGGGCCTGGCCGACAAATTCCTGGCCGAACAATTGCACCCCGACGCACTGGAAGCGGCCTGCGCCCGTGTCGGCCAGCCGCTGACAGTGCGCCGGCATGCCGGCTTTGACCACGGCTACTTCTTCATCGCCAGCGTCATCGACGACCACTTGCGCCACCACGCCGCGCAGCTGGTGGCTTGAGGCCGCCGCCGCAGCGCAGCAGCCGCTCAGCAGTCGATCAGCAACCGCTCAGCAGCGGACCAGCCAACCACCGCCGCAAGCGCGGCAGCGCACCTGCAAGCCACCTGGCACCGGTGCTTGCACCTGCCAGCGGGCATAGACCTGGCACTGCGGGCAATCGGCCTGGTTGGCCATGGCCTCGGCCAGGCCCAGGTGGAACAGGTAGCGCCGCACCGCCCAGGCGCCCAGCACGGCGGCCACAACCAAACTGGCCACCATCAGCAGCCGCTGCTGGCCCTGCTGCTGACCGAAGGCTTCCACCGCGCCCATCGCCGCCACCGCGCACAGCAGCAGCAGCACCAGGTGGGCATGGCCGCGCATCAGCTCACGCTCATACCAGCGGCGAAAGCCCCGTTGGGTGATGGATTCGGCAATCGACATGGCAACGCGGTCAGGC
>JANNMP010000152.1:0-2816 GCA_031398015.1 Burkholderiaceae bacterium | reverse complement strand
TCGCATTCTTGGGGTCAGCAGTAGCCTGACCAGTCGCAATCTCGCGTTCCTTTTCGACTTCTGCCGCAGGCACTTCGTCTTTCGTCGGCGGCAAGATCCAGATCATCGACGAATACACCGGCCGGGTGATGGCCGACCGCTCGTGGGAGCGTGGCCTGCACCAGATGATCGAGGCCAAGGAGGGCGTGGCCATCAGCGGCCAGCAAGAGACGCTGGCGCGCATCAGCTACCAGCGCTACTTCCGCCGCTACTTGCGCGTGGCCGGCATGACCGGCACTGCGCGTGAAGTGGCGCGCGAGCTGTGGTCGGTCTACCGGCTGCCGGTGGTCAGCATCCCGACCAACCGGCCGTCGCAGCGGCGCCAGCAGCCTGACCAGGTGTACCTGGACGCCGACGCCAAATGGGCCGCCGTTGTGCAAGCGCTGCAGGCCTGCCGCGCCGCCGGCCGGCCGGTGCTGGTGGGCACACGCTCGGTGGCCGCGTCCGAGCACCTGAGCGCATTGCTGCAGGCCACCGGCCTGCCGCACCAGGTGCTCAATGCGCGGCAGGACCAGGCCGAGTCCGAAGTGGTGGCCCAGGCCGGCGAGCCCGGCTTGATCACGGTGGCCACCAACATGGCCGGGCGTGGCACCGACATCCGCCTGGCGCCCGGCGTGGCCGACGCCGGTGGCCTGCACGTGATCGCCACCGAGCGCCACGACGCCCGCCGCATCGACCGCCAGCTGTTCGGCCGCACCGCCCGCCAAGGTGACCCGGGCAGTGCCCAGGCCATCCTGTCGCTGGACGACGAGGTGCTGGCTCCGGCCATGGCCAGTGGGCTGGCACGGCTGTGGCGCCCGCTGCTCGGCAAGCTGGCAACGCTCAGCGGCACCGGCGCCTGCCTGCCGGCCTGGCTGGGGCGCCGGCTGGTGGCCGCCGCGCAGGCCGCGGCCGAACGCAACAACGCCCGCACGCGCAAGGATTTGCTGCGCCTGGACGACCAGCTCAATGACATGCTGGCTTTCACCGGGCGCCCTGAATGAAGGCCTGCCTGCCCCGGCCGGTGTGCGCCCGGCACGATCTTTGCGCAGCGCGCAGCGGAGACCTCGACTTGACTGCCACCCCACGCCAACGCTGGACCCGCCTGGCCCTGGGCCTGGCCGCCTGCCTGCTGGTTGGCCACGCCCAGGCCCAGGCCCAGGCCCAGGCACCGGCACCGGCACCGGCCCTGCGCCTGGGCGCAGTGCTGGAGATGGCCCGTGCCAGCGACGCCCAGTACGCCGCGGCCCGCGCCGCCTTCGACGCCGGCCGCGAGCGCCTGCCCCAGGCCGAGGCGGCGAACCGGCCGCAGGTCAACCTGGGCTACAACCTGCGGATGAACCGCGACGCCTCGTCGGTCTACCAGGGCAGACGCAGCTATGACGCCGGCGGCGCAGCGCTGACCGCCACCCAGCCGCTGTTCAGGTTGGCCAACAGCGCTGGCGTCGAGCAGGCCGAATTGCAGGTGCAACTGGCACGGCTTCAGCTGCGTGCCGCCGAGCAAGACCTGCTGCTGCGTGTGGCACGTGCTTACTTCGACGTGCTGCAGGCCCAGGACGAACTGGCGGCGGCCAGCGCGCAGAAGGACGCGCTGACCCTGCAGCTCACCCTGGCCCGGCGCGGCTTCGAGGTGGGCTTGGCGGCCAGCACCGAGCTGAACGAAGCGCAGGCACGCCACGACCTCGGTGTGGCGCAGGAGATCGCCGCGCGCGGCGACCTGGCCAGCCGCAGCCGGCTGCTGGAGAAATACATCGCCCGGCCGCTGCCACCGCTGGCCCGCCTGGTGGACACCGCCGATGTGTCGGTGATCGACGCCGCAACCCAGGACCAGCTGGTGGCGTCAGCGCCCACCGAGGCGCTGGCGGTGCTGATCGGCCGCATGGTGGTGCGCATCGCCGAGGTGGAGGTGCTGCGCCGCGAGGCTGGCCACCATCCCACGGTGGACCTGGTGGCCGCCCTGCGCCGTGACAACAATGTCAACGTCGGCCAGTTTGGTGGCAGCGACACCCGGCAGCTGAGTGTGGGCCTGGAAGTGGCGCTGCCCCTGTACCAGGGCGGCGTGGTGTCCTCGCGTGTGCGTGAGGCCCTGGCCGAGGTGCAGCGGGTGCAGCAGGAGCTGTCGAATGCCGCACGCCAGGCGCAGCTGGAGGCGCAGCAGTCGCAGCTGGGCCTGAGCTCGGGCGCGGCGCTCACCCGGGCACTGCTGCAGGCGCTGAAATCCAGCGAGACCCAGCTGCGCAGCACCGTGCGTGGCCAGCAGGTGGGTGTGCGCACCCGGATTGACGTGCTCAATGCCGAGCAGCAGCTCTACATCACCCGCAAGGACCTGGCCGCCGCGCGCTACCGCAGCTTGCTGGCCGGCCTGCAGTTGCGCGCCGCCGCCGGTGCTCTGGCCGATGCCGACCTGCGCACGCTGGACCAGCTGCTGCTGCAATGACCGGTGGCTGCGGCCCGGGGTTGCGGCCAGGGGTTGCGGCCCGGGTGGCGTGTCAGTTCACCTGCCGCTCACGCCCCTGCCAGTACGGCGCGCGCAAGGCCCGCCGCAGCACCTTGCCGGTGGGGTTGCGTGGCAGCTCGGCCACCACGTCCACCGTCTTGGGCACCTTGAAGCCGGCAATGCGCTCGCGTGTCCAGGCAATCACGCTGGCTGGGTCCACGGTGTGGCCGGGGCGCGGCACGCACACCGCTTTCACCGCCTCGCCCCAGGTGGCGTCGGGCACGCCGATCACCGCCACGTCGGCCACGTCGGGTGGCCGTAGATCGCGTTCTCCACCTCGGCCGGGTAGACGTTTTCACCG
>JANNMP010000121.1:0-24286 GCA_031398015.1 Burkholderiaceae bacterium | reverse complement strand
CAAACGCCGCTGCTCGCGGCTGCCGGCAACCGGTGGCTGGCTCACTGCCTTGATCTCCACCAGCTCCATGCGGTCGAGCCAGGGTGAATTGCTTTGGGCGGCACGCAAGAACTCTGACACCCGCTCATTGGTCTGCGCCACGCCGTTGACCAGCACGCTGCTGTCGGTCTGCTTGATGCTGGCCAGATAGATGCCCTCGGGCGTGAGGCGCACCAGTTCATCGAGCAAGTGCACCGGCACGTTGCGGTTGAGCTGCAGGTCTTCCACCGCGCCTTGGCGCGCCTTCAGGCTGTCGATCTCGGCCCGCAGGTTGGCGATGTCCTTGATCTGGTTTTCAAGCTTGGTGATCTCGTCACGCAAGAAGTTGTTGCGCGCCTGCTGCGCCTGCGTCATCTGCTGCAGCGCGCCGTACCACAGCCCGGCCACCAGCAGCCCGCCGACAGCCGCCATGCCCAGGCCGGCAAAAAACGCACGCTTGCGTTGCTTGCGCCGCTCTTCGCGGTGCGGCAGCAGGTTGATCAGGATCACTGCAAGAACCTCCGCATGGCCAGGCCGCAGGCGGTGAGGTAGGCGGGCGACTCTTTGCGCACCTTGGTCTCCTTGACATTGCCGCCGATGCGCATGCCGTCGAAGGGGTTGACCACCATCGACGCAAAGCCGGTGAGTTCGGTCACGCGGTCTTTCAGGCCCGGCAGCGTGGCCGTGCCGCCGGCCAGCATCACGTAGTGCACCTTGTGGTGCGGTGTGCTGGTAAAGAAGTACTGCAGCGCGCGGCCGATCTCCTGCGACAGGCTGTCGACAAACGGTGCCAGCACCTGGGTGTCATAGTCTTCGAGCTGGTCACCGGCCAGCTTTTTTTGCTCGGCCTCTTCGAACGACAGGCCGTACTGGCGCGAGATCAGCGTGGTCAGCTGCGAGCCACCAAAGGCCTGGTCACGGTCATAGAGCATCTCGCCTTCACGCAGCACCTTCAGGCTGGTGGTGTCGGCGCCAATCTCGAACAGCGCCACCAGCGCGTCGCGGCCTTCATTGGGCAAGGTGTCGGTGATGCGGCTCCTGGCCAGCAAGGACGCATGGCTTTCGATGTCGAGCACCGCCGGCTTCAGGCCTGCGGCTTCGGCCAGGCCCTGGCGGTCTTGCACCCGCTCTTTGCGCGATGCGGCGATCAGCACCTCGATGTCGCCGCCCGAGGTGGGGCTGGGGCCGATGACACAGAAATCGAGGCTCACCTCATCCAGCGAGAACGGGATGTACTGGTTGGCCTCGCTCTCGACCTGCAGCTCCAGCTCTTCATCACGCAAGCCGGCGGGCAGCATGATGCGCTTGGTGATCACGGCCGACTGCGGCATCGCCATCACCACCTGGCGGGTCTTGGTGCCGCTCTTGTCGATGAGCTTGCGCACGGCAGCCACCACCTCGTCGAACTTCTCGATCTGGCCGTCGGTGATCCAGCCTTTTTCAAACGGCTCGGAGGCCAGGCGCTCGAGCACGTATTCGCCAGTCGCCGACATGCCCAACTCCACCAGCTTGGCACTGGAAGAGCTGATGTCCAGCCCGATCATCGGCACATGTTTGCGGCCCAACAGCAGATCGAGAAGGCTCACGGATGGCAACTCCCAACGTGCAACATGGGTGGGCTGGATGGCTGGTGGCTTGCTGCAGCGGCTTGGTGAAACAGCTGGTCGCAGAGCAGCAGATTGGACTTAATAACTTACTTCAATGCTAGCAGTAAAGCCTTTGTAGCCCAAAGGAATTTACCGTTTCAGAGCGTGTGGATTGTTGTACTTGACCGACTGATTTTGCCGTGTTTGCAGGCCAGTCAGCGCCGGCGCGCGACGGCATCGCGCCTGGCCGTTTCTATACACTGCGAGCCAACATGACCGACCCCCAGCGCGCCCCGGCAGCGCACGCCGGCGCTGCCGGCACGCCCACACGCAGCGGTGCCGCGCTGCAATGGCTGCTGCGCGCACTCGGCGGGCTGCTCGGCCTGGGGCTGGCGCTGGTGCTGAGCTTGCTGTTGCTGGTGGGCGTGGCGCTGGCCGTGGCTTACCCCAACCTGCCGGCCATCGGCGGGCTGACCGACTACCGGCCCAAACTGCCGCTGCGGGTGATTTCGGCCGACGGCGTGCTGCTGGGCGAGTTTGGTGAAGAGCGGCGTATCTTCACGCCCATCGCGCAGATCCCCAAGGTGATGCAGGAGGCGGTGCTGGCGATCGAAGACGCCCGCTTCTACCGCCACAGCGGCGTTGACTACCTGGGCGTTGCGCGCGCGGCGCTGGCGCAGTTCAACAAGGCCAAGAGCCAGGGTGCCAGCACCATCACCATGCAGGTGGCACGCAATTTCTACTTGAGCACCGAGAAGACCTTCACCCGCAAGATCTATGAAATCCTGCTGGCGCTGAAGATCGAGCGGCAGCTGTCGAAGCCACAGATCCTGGAGGTCTACATGAACCAGATCTTCCTCGGCCAGCGGGCCTATGGCTTTGCGGCGGCAGCAGAGATCTACTTCGGCAAACCGCTGGCCGAGGTGACGGTGGCCGAGGCGGCGATGCTGGCCGGCCTGCCGCAGGCGCCGTCGGCCTACAACCCGGTCAGCAATCCCAAGCGTGCGGCGCGGCGCCAGCAATACATCATCGACCGCATGGAGGCCAACGGCTTCATCACCGAAGACCAGGCCATGGCCGCGCGCGCCGAGGAGCTGAAGCTGCGCGAGCCAACACAAGCGGTGGTGCATGCCGAGTACGTGGCCGAAGCCGTGCGCCAGCTGGTGTTCAGCCAGTACGGCAGTGAAACCACAACGCGGGGCTTGAATGTGCAGGTGACGGTGAACGCCACCGACCAGGCGGTGGCCTACCGCGCGCTGCGCCGGGGCTTGCTGGAGTACGAACGCCGCCAGGTCTACCGTGGCCCCGAGGACCATGTCGAGCTGCCCGCCAACGGCACAGCCGACCCGGCGGCGCTGGACACCCGGGTGGCTGAGGCCCTGGCCGACCACCCCGACAACGACGAATTGAAGGCCGCCGTGGTGCTGGAGGCATCACCGCGCAAGGTGGTGGCGGTGCTGCAATCGGGCGAGGCGATCACCGTCACCGGTGATGGTTTGAAGCCGGTGACCAGCGGCCTGGCGCCCGCCGCCGAGGCGCAGAAGCAGATCCGCCGGGGCGCCGTGGTGCGCGCGGTGCGTGGCCCCAAGGGCGACTGGACGCTGACCCAGCAGCCCGAGGTCGAAGGCGCCTTCGTGGCGATGGACCCGCGCAGCGGCGCCATCCGCGCCATGGTGGGTGGCTTCGATTTCGGCAAGAGCAAGTTCAACCATGTCACCCAGGCCTGGCGCCAGCCGGGCTCCAGCTTCAAGCCGTTCATCTACTCGGCGGCGCTGGAAAAAGGCTTCACGCCGCAGACCCTGGTCAACGACGCGCCGTTGTTCTTTGACGCCGGCAGCACCGGCAGCCAGCCCTGGGAGCCGAAGAACTACGACGGCAAGTTCGACGGCGCCATGCCGCTGAAGACAGCGCTGGCCAAGTCGAAGAACATGGTCTCGATCCGGGTGCTGCGCTCCACCGGTGTGCAGTTTGCGCAAGACTGGGTCACCCGCTTCGGCTTCGACGCCGACAAGCACCCGGCCTACCTGACGATGGCCCTGGGCGCCGGCTCGGTCACGCCGCTGCAGATGGCCGCCGGCTACAGCGTGTTTGCCAACGGCGGCTACCGCGTCAACCCGCTGCTGATCACCCGCATCACCGACAACAAGGGCCGCGTGCTGCAGCAAAGCCCAGCGCCGGTGATCGACGAATCGATGCGCGCCATCGACGCGCGCAATGCCTTTGTGATGACCCAGCTGATGGGCGAGGTGGCGCGCTCAGGCACCGCCGCCCGGGTGTACAGCAGCTTCAAGCGCATGGACCTGGCCGGCAAGACCGGCACCACCAATGACTCGATGGACGCGTGGTTTGCGGGTTACCAGGCCAACCTGGCGGCGGTGGTGTGGATCGGCTACGACAACCCGCGCAAGCTGGGTGACCGCGAGACCGGCGGTGGCCTGGCGCTGCCGGTGTGGATCGAGTACATGACGCACGCGCTGCGCAGCCTGCCGCCACAGGCGCCGCTGGTGCCCGAGGGCCTGGTGCAGCAGGGTGCCGATTGGGTGTTCGATGAGTTCAGTGCCGGCGCCGGCATCAGCAGCGTGGGCCTGGAAGACAAGCTGCCCGAGGCGCCCAGCGAGACCGAGCGCAAGAGCATCCTCGACCTGTTCAGGTAGTTGCGCTCAGACGGGCGCGGTGATCACCAGCGGCTGGCCGGCCTGGGCGCTCAAGTGCAGTGACAGCGCGGCGAAGAACTCGCTGCCATCCCGGCTGTCCAGCCAGCGGCCCGGGCCGGCACCGGGCCCTGCAACATGGCGGGAGTGGTGGCCGCCGGCGCGCGCGGCCAGCCAGATCTCATGCAGCGGCGGCTGGGTGTTCAGGATGATCTTGCTGCCGCCGGGCAGGCTCAACTCCAGCAAGCCGCCGCTGCGCTGGCTGTCGATGTCGACCACGTCGGTGTCCAGCCAGGCATCGACCGTGGCCTCGATGTGGGCCAGCACCGCGTGGGCCAGGCGGTGGAACTCGCTGTCTGTCAGGGTGGCCGCTGAAGTCATGGTCGATAGAATCTCATGATGATGTTGACAACCAGTTTAGCCACGCGTGCTGCCCTGCTGGCCACGCTGGTTTGCGCTGGCGCGCTGCTCTCGGGTTGCGGCCAGAAGGGCCCGCTGAAGCTGCCCCAACCCCCTGCCAGCGCGGCGTCTGCTGCGGCCCCCAAATGAAACAAGACCCCTTGCCCGGCGCGCCGTTTCTGGCCCGCCGGGGCAACGATCTGTGGCTGGACGGTGTGCGCCTGGCCGATGTGGCGGCCGAGTTCGGCACCCCGCTGTATGTGTATTCACGCCGCGCGATGCAAGCTGCGGCGCAGGCCTACCAGCGCGCCCTGGCCGGCCGGCCGCACCTGCTGTGTTATGCGATGAAGGCCAACAGCAGCCTGGCGGTGCTGAAGACCTTTGCCGACCTGGGCCTGGGCTTCGACATCGTCTCTGCCGGTGAGCTGGCGCGGGTGCTGGCCGCCGGGGGTGACCCGGCCAAGGTGGTGTTCTCCGGCGTGGGCAAGCGGCCCGACGAAATGCACACCGCGTTGATGGCCGGCGTGTTCTGCTTCAACGTCGAAAGTGATGCCGAGCTGGCAACGTTGTCTGCCGTGGCCGTCGCCGCCGGCAAGACGGCCCACATCAGCCTGCGCGTGAACCCCGACGTGAACCCGCAGACCCACCCGTACATCTCCACCGGCCTGAAGGGCAGCAAGTTCGGTGTGGCGCATGGGCAGGCGCGCGCGGTGTACCGGCGCGCCGCTGCGCTGCCAGGCATCCGGGTGGTGGGCATCGACTGCCACATCGGCTCACAGGTCACCAGCATTGCGCCGTATCTGGACGCGCTGGACCGGCTGCTCGACCTGGTGGAACAAGTCGAGGCCGACGGCACCGCCATCGCCCACATTGACATGGGCGGCGGCCTGGGCATCACTTACACCGACGAGCAGCCGCCCACCGCTGACGCCCTGGTGGCCCAGCTGCTGGCGCGCCTGGACGCGCGTGGCCATGGCCACCGGCAGGTGCTGATGGAACCCGGCCGCTCACTGGTGGGCAACGCCGGCGTTCTGCTCACCGAGGTGCTGGTGCTCAAGCCCGGCGCGGTGCACGACGGTGGCAAGAACTTCTGCATCGTCGATGCGGCGATGAACGACCTGGCCCGCCCGGCGATGTACCAGGCCTGGATGGGCGTGATGCCCTGCGTGCAGCGCGCCGATGCGCCGCTGGTGTGGGACGTAGTCGGCCCGGTGTGTGAATCGGGCGACTGGCTGGCGCATGACCGGGCATTGGCGGTGTTGCCAGGTGACGTGCTGGCCGTGCTGTCGGCCGGTGCTTACGGCATGGCGATGGCCAGCAACTACAACACCCGGCCCCGCGCGGCCGAAGTGCTGGTGGACAACGGCCGCGCCACGCTGATCCGCCGCCGTGAGATGGTGGACGACCTGTTCCGCGACGAGCTGCTTCCAGCCGACTAAAGCCGCCCCTCGCTCACCGCATGGCAGGCGATGCGGATGCCGGCCACGTCCACCAGCTCGGGCCGCTCAGCGCTGCAGCGTGCATTGGCGTGTGGGCAGCGGGGGTGGAAGGCGCAGCCGGCCGGCGGGTTCAATGGGTTGGGCACCTCGCCTTGCACCGGCGTGCGCTGGCGGCCTGACATCGCGATGTCGGGGATCGCGTCGAGCAGCATGCGGGTGTAGGGGTGGCGGGGTGTCGCAAACAGCGCGCGCCTTGGTGCCAGTTCCACCAGCCGGCCCAGGTACATCACACCGACGTCGTCGGCCACATGCCGCACCACCGCCAGGTTGTGCGAGATGAACAGATACGTGAGCCCGCGCTGGCGCTGCAGGTCTTTCATGATGTTGAGCACCTGGGCCTGCACCGACACGTCCAGCGCCGAGGTGGGCTCGTCGCAGACCAGGAACTCGGGCTCGGTGGCCAGCGCCCGGGCGATGGAAATGCGCTGGCGCTGGCCGCCCGAGAACTGGTGCGGAAACTTGTCCATGTCGCCCGCGCCCATGCCCACCTGGGCGAGCAAGGCCACCACCTTGGCTTCGAGCTCGCCTTCAGTCATGGCCAGGCCATGTTCACGCAGTGGCTCGCCGACGATGGCGCGCACGGTCCAGCGCGGGTTCAGGCTGGCGTACGGGTCTTGAAAGATCATCTGCAAACGCTTGCGCAGCGCGCGTGCGCCGCTGGACGCAAACGTGGTGGCGGTGTCGATGCCGTCGAATTCGACGGTTCCGCGCGTGGGGCTGTACAAGCCCACCAGCAGGCGCGCCACCGTGCTCTTGCCGCAGCCCGATTCACCCACCAGGGCCAGCGTGCTGCCGCGTGTGATGGCGAAGCTGATGCCATCGACCGCATGCACAAAGCGCCGTGGCTGGCGTTCGATGATGCGGTTCAGCCAGGGCGCCGAGACGTCGAATGTCTTGGCCAGGCCCTTCACTTCGACCAATGCAGTCATGGCGCCACCCTGGCGTCATGCAACCAGCAGGCGGCGCGCGTGGCGCCAGCCGGCAGCAGATCAGGCCGCTGGCTGCGGCAGCGGTCCATCACCTGCGGGCAGCGCGGGTTGAAGGCGCAGCCGGCGGGGATGGCATTCAGCCGCGGCATCGCGCCGTCGATCTGCATCAGGCGCTCACGCTCCTGGTCCATCGCCGGGATCGAGCCCATCAGGCCCACGGTGTAGGGGTGGGCGGGCCGGTGGATCACCTCGGCCACCGGGCCCACTTCCACCACCCGGCCGGCGTACATCACCACCACCCGGTCACAGGCCTCGGCGATCACGCCCATGTCGTGCGTGACCAGCATCACCGCCGCGCCTTGCTGCTTGGTCAGCCCTTTCAGCAACGCGATGATCTGGGCCTGGATCGAGACGTCCAGCGCGGTGGTGGGCTCGTCGGCAACGATCAGCTCGGGCTGCGCCGCCAGGGCCAGCGCGATCACCACCCGCTGGCGCATGCCGCCCGAGAACTGGTGTGGATACTGGTCGATGCGCTGGCCGGCGGCCGGAATGCCGGTGTCAGCCAGCAGCTGGATGGCGCGTGCGCGTGCCGCAGCATGGTCGAGCCCCAGGTGCACCTGAATGGTTTCGATCAACTGCCGGCCCACGGTGTAGAGCGGGTTCAGCGATGTCAGCGGGTCCTGGAAGATGGCGCCGATGCGCTTGCCGCGGATCTTGCGCATGGCCTCGTGCGGCAGGTTGTCGATGCGCTGGCCGGCCAGCTTGATCAACCCGCCGGCCACCCGGCCGGGTGGCTCGAGCAGGCCGATGATGGCCGCGCCAGTCAGGCTCTTGCCGGCACCCGATTCACCGACCACGCCAAGAATCTCACCGGCGGCGATGTCGAAGCTGACATCGTCCAGCGCCAGCAGCGTGCCGCGCCGGGTGGGGAATTCCACGCGCAGGCCTTGCACTTCCAGCAGTGGTGTTGTCATGGCTCAGCGCAGCCGCGGGTTCAGCGCGTCGCGCAACCAATCGCCCAGCAGGTTGACGCTGAGCGCAATCATCACCAGCACCAGGCCGGGGAAGATGGTGATCCACCATTCACCGCTGAACAGAAAATCCTGCCCGACGCGGATCAGCGTGCCCAATGACGGTGATGTCGGCGGCACACCCACGCCCAGAAATGACAGCGTGGCCTCGGTGATGATGGCCGAGGCGATCTGGATCGTGGCCAGCACCAGCACCGGCCCCAGCACATTGGGCAGCACATGGCGGCGCATGATGCGCATGGGCGACACGCCGATCACGCGCGCGGCTTGCACGTATTCCTTCTGCCGCTCCACCAGCGTGCTGCCGCGCACGGTGCGCGCGTACTGCACCCAGCCGGTGAGCGAGATCGCCAGGATCAACACGGTGAAGGCCAGCGTCTCATGCGCGTTGGGGAACATCGCCCGGCCCACGCCGTCGATCAGCAGCGCCACCAGGATGGCGGGGAACGACAGCATCACGTCGCAAACCCGCATGATGAAGCTGTCGATGCGCCCGCCCACAAAGCCGGCCAGCAGCCCCAGGCCGACACCGATGACCACGCTCAACACCACCGACGCCAGCCCCACCAGCAACGAGATGCGGGCGCCGTACATCAGCGCCGACAGGATGTCGCGGCCCTGGTCGTCGGTGCCCAGCAGGTATTTGGCCTGGCCGTCGGCCACCCAGGCCGGCGGCAGGCGTGCGTCCATCAAATCAAGTGCCGCCAGGTCTTGTGGGTTGTGGGGCGCCAGCCAGGGCGCAAACACCGCGCAGACCACGCACACCAGGGCGATGACCGCTGCCACCATGGCCGTGGGCGATTGTTTGAAGCTGTGCCAGACATCGCCATCGAAAAAGCGCGCCAGCATGCCGGTGCCGGTGCCGTGGCCGTTGCCCTTGCTGTGTGCCAACATCAATGCGCCCCTGAGCGCTCGATGCGCAAGCGTGGGTCGACCACGAAGTACAGCAAGTCAACCGCCAGGTTGATGACCACGAACACCAGCGCGATCAGGCACAGGTATGCGGCCATCACCGGGATGTCGGCAAACTGCACCGCCTGGATGAACAGCAGGCCCATGCCTGGCCACTGGAACACCGTCTCGGTGATGATGGCAAAGGCGATGATGCCGCCGAGCTGCAGGCCGGCAATGGTGATCACCGGCACCAGGGTGTTCTTCAGCGCATGGCCGAAGTACACGCTGCGGTCAGGCAGGCCGCGCGCGCGGGCAAACTTGATGTAGTCGGTGCGCAGCACTTCCAGCATCTCGCTGCGCACCAAGCGCAGGACGAGTGCCATCGGAAACAGCGCCAGCGTGAAGGCCGGCAGCAGCAGGTGCTTGATGCCGTCCCAGGTCAGCAGGCCGAAGCTCAGCGGCCCGACCACCACCACATCACCGCGGCCGAAGCTGGGCAGCCAGTTCAGCAGCACCGAAAACACCAGGATCAGCAGGATGCCGATCAGGAAGTGGGGCAGCGACACGCCCAGCAACGAGCCTGTCATCACCAGCTGCGACAAGAACTTGCCGCGCCGCAGCGCCGCGTACACACCCAAAGGCACACCCAGCGCCAGGCCGATCACGGCGGCCACCGTGGCCAGCTCCAGCGTGGCCGGAAAGCGCTCGGCGATCAGCGCCGACACCTTGCGGCCCTGGCGCAAGCTGATGCCGAATTCACCCTGCACCGCGTTGCCGATGAAGTGGGCGAACTGCACGACGAACGGCTTGTCCAAGCCGAGTTCAGCGCGCAGCTGCGCACGCTGCTCGGCGGTGGCGTCCTGCCCCATCAGGTTGGTGACCGGGTCACCGACAAACTGGAACAGCATGAACGCGATGAAGGCGACCGTGAACATCACGATCACGGCTTGCATCAAGCGGCGGATGACGAAGGCGAGCATGGGGGCTGGATCGGCGCCGGGTCACACAGCATGCCGTGGGGGCATGGCATGGAACACAAAAAAGCCGCCCGAAGGCGGCTTGGGTTGGCTTGGTCAGGCATCAGAACCTGACCAGCCTGCTTCTGGCGATCAGAAGTTGTGCTTGATGCCGAAGTCGTAGGCCGAGTTGCTGGTGGCCAGCTCGCTGTTGCGGGCGAAGTCAGCGTACAGCGTGGTGCGCTTGCTCAGCGCGTAGTGGTAGCCCAGCGCGATCAGGCTGATGTCGGTGGTGGCACCGCTCTTGCGCTTGCCGTAGGCAGCGCGGAACTCACCCTGGCCCATCGGGGCAACGGCGGTCAACATGTAGCCCTTGCGCTCGACGTTGGCAGCGGTTTCGCCCTTGCCGTAGCTGGCACCCAACTTGACGGCGCCCAGGTTGAAGGCACCGCCCAAGGTCCACAGCTTGGCGCTGGTGGCAGCAACAGCACCAGTCTTCTCGTAGCCAAAGTTCAGCGCCACCGGACCAGCGGCGTAACCCAGCGACATGTTCACCGGCTTCTTCTGCACACGGGTGATCGTGTCGGTGGCCTCGGCGATTTGCGCGCCCAGGCTGAAACCACCAGCAGAGAAGTTGTAGGTCAGCGAGCTGTCGTTGCGCACGGTGCCGATGCCCAGAGCGGTGATGCCGGCGGTGCCGGTGCTGGCAGCGACGGTGTCCCAACCCCACGGGTCATTGATCAGCTGCGAGCCGAGGAACGCGGTGGTGTACTCGCGGCCCAGGCTGATCTTGCCAAAACCGCCTTGCAGACCAACCAACGAACGGCCAGTCCAGAAACGGCTGAGCGGTGCTGCATTGGTGGTGGCGCTGGCAGCGATCGGGCCAGCGGATTGCGCGCCGGTGTCGGCGTCAAAACGGTGCTCGATGTTGAAGAAGGCCGACATGCCGCCGCCCAAATCTTCAGTACCGCGCATGCCCAGGCGGCTGCCCGAACCGTTTTGCATGACCTTGGCCGAACTGCCGGCGTTCTTGCCGACCGACAGGTCAACGCGGCCGTACATGGTGACGCTGGACTGGGCTGATGCGACGCTGGCAAATGCGCCCAGAGTGGCCAAAGCAATCAGTGACTTTTTCATTGCAACAATCTCCTAGGTTGAACAAGAGGTCCCGACCCCGTAGAGAACCCTCTCACCGGGAGCGGTGGGGGCCGGTCAGGCCAACCTCCTCATCGGAAGTTGTCGCTATTGCACCAGAGGCCCGGCGCCAGCGCAAAGATTCGGGCCGAAAAAGGCCATGGGCTGTTGTCTGACAACAACGAGCCGACGCTGGGGTCACTGCGCTATTCTGGTCGCATGATTTCAGGTGATGAACTGCTGGCCAGCGCCGACTTGGCGCTGCGCACGCTGGGCGGCGGCGCCCGCGCCGCCCGGCCAATGCCGGTGACCGTTGAAGGCACCAACAACCCTGCCCTCACTGTTGATGAGCGCCGGCTGTCGGGTGCATTGATGCGGGTGAACCATGTCGGCGAAGTGTGTGCCCAGGCGCTGTACGCAGCACAGGCGCTGAGCGCCCGCACGCCTGGGCTGCGCGCCCAGATGCTGGCCGCCGGCCGTGAAGAAACCGACCACCTGGCCTGGACCGAGCGCCGCCTGGCCGAGCTGGGCGCGCGGCCCAGCCTGCTCAACCCGCTGTGGTACGCCGGTGCGTTTGCCGCCGGGCTGCTGGCCGGCCGCGCGGGTGACCGCGTCAGCCTGGGCTTTGTGGTCGAGACCGAGCGCCAGGTGGAGGCGCACCTGGCCAGCCACCTGCAGCGCCTGCCCGAGGCCGATGCCGCGTCACGTGCCGTGGTGGCGCAGATGAAGGACGACGAAGCGCGCCATGCCGATCAAGCCTTGCAGGCCGGTGGCGCGGCCATGCCGGCGCCGGTGCGCTGGCTGATGCGCGCGGCAGCGCGGGTGATGACCCGCACCGCCCATGTGATCTGACTGCGCTGCGGGCTCGGCGGTCGGCCCCACGGCCTTGCGGAGCTTGGCCGCTGTGCCAGGCACCGACAGTCCTCAGGACTGCCGCTGCGCGGGCTCAGCCACGATCTCGTGGCTGGTCGTGATTTCAGCAGTCTTGGCCAGCATGGTGGTGGCCGAGCAATACTTCTCATGTGACAGCGTGATGGCCCGCGCCACAGCCGCCTCGGCCAGGTTGCGGCCGCGCACGGTGAAGTGCATGTTGATGCGGGTGAACACCTTCGGGTCTGACTCTGCGCGCTCGGCCTGCAGCGTGACCTGGCAACCGGTCACGTCCTGGCGGCCGCGCTTCAGGATCAGCACCACGTCATAGGCGGTGCAGCCACCGGCGCCGGCCAGCAGTGTTTCCATCGGCCGGGGTGCCAGGTTGCGGCCGCCACCGTCGGGCGCACCGTCCATGGTCAGCAGATGGCCACTGCCTGTCTCGGCCAAGAACGCCATGCCGCTGTCCGGCAGCCACTGGATCGTGCATTGCATCGGGTTCATCTCCTGCCCCACGGCATGGGCGGTGCACCAGGCGCCGCACCGAAGGTGTGCGTGCATGCCCCAGGCCCTGGAGCACACTCTCTAACTGCTGTGCCGGCAATCATATTGCGGCGCAGCATTTGCACCGCTAGACTGGCCGCAATGGATCGCCGGCTGGGTTGCTGATGAGGCTGCGTCCAACCGATTGTCTCCTCCACCTCCTTCATTGGTGGATTCAGCCCGGGGTGCAAACCCCGGGCTTTTTTCTTTGCGGCGACGGCCTTGGATCGACGGTTTGGGGGTGGCGGCTATCATGCCGCGCCGCACAAACCTGACTCAGAAAGCTGCCCGCATGGCACGCGCCAAGACCGCTGCACCCGCCGCCAAGACTGCACCGCCCGACTACTTGCAGAAGATCCTCACGGCGCGTGTGTATGACGTGGCGATCGAGTCGCCGCTGGACGCGGCACGCAGCCTGTCGCGGCGCATCGGCAACACGGTGTGGCTCAAGCGCGAAGACCAGCAACCGGTGTTCAGTTTCAAGCTGCGTGGCGCCTACAACAAGATGGCCCGCCTCAGCGCCGGCGCATTGGCCCAGGGCGTGGTCTGCGCCTCGGCCGGCAACCATGCCCAGGGCGTGGCGTTGTCGGCCAAGAAGCTGGGCTGCCGCGCCGTGATCGTGATGCCGGTGACCACGCCCAAGCTCAAGATCGACGCGGTGGCTGCGTTGGGCGGTGAGGTGCTGCTGCACGGTGACAGCTATTCCGACGCCCATGCCCATGCGCTGGCGGTGCAGGCAGCGCAAGGCCTGACGTTCGTGCACCCGTTTGACGACCCCGATGTGATTGCCGGGCAGGGCACCATCGCCATGGAAATCCTGCGCCAGCACCAGGGCCACATCGACGCCATCTTCGTGGCCATTGGCGGCGGCGGCCTGATCTCGGGCGTGGCCAGCTACATCAAGGCGGTGCGGCCTGAGATCTTGGTGATCGGCGTGCAGACGCGTGACTCCGACGCCATGCTGCGCTCGGTACGCGCCGGCAAGCGCGTGGCGCTGGCCGACGTGGGCCTGTTTGCCGACGGCACGGCGGTGAAACTGGTGGGTGAGGAAACCTTCCGCATCACCCGCGCCCTGGTTGATGACTATGTGGTGGTCGACACCGACGAGGTCTGCGCCGCGATCAAGGATGTGTTTCTGGACACCCGCAGCATCCTGGAGCCATCGGGCGCCATGGGCGTGGCAGCCATCAAGCAGTACGCCGCGTTGCACAAGCTCAAGGGCAAGACGCTGGTGGCGATCACCTGCGGTGCCAACATGAACTTTGACCGCCTGGGCTTTGTGGCCGAGCGGGCTGAGCTGGGTGAGCATCGCGAGGCCTTGTTTGCCGTCACCATCCCCGAGGAGCGTGGCTCGTTCAAGCGCTTCTGCGCATTGATCGGCCCACGGGCCGTGACCGAATTCAACTACCGCATGGCCGACGCCACGCTGGCCCATGTGTTCGTGGGTGTGGCCATCCACAAGCGCGACGAGGCCGACAAGATTGCGCGCAGCTTCGTCAAGCATGGTTTTGCCACCGTCAACTTGACCGACGACGACCTGGCCAAGGAGCATGTGCGCCACATGGTGGGCGGGCGCATGGCGGGCGCCGGTGCGCAGGCAGCCGATGAGCGCTTGTTCCGCTTCATCTTCCCCGAGCGGCCGGGCGCGCTGATGCGCTTTCTGTCCAGCCTGGACCCGGGCTGGAACATCAGCCTGTTCCACTACCGCAACCAGGGCGCCGACCATGGCCGCATCCTGGTGGGCATGCAGGTGCCCAGCAAGACCGTTGCCGACCGCAAGGCCTTCCAGGCCTTCCTCGACGCATTGGCCTACCCCTGCGTGGAGGAATCGCGCAACCCGGTGTATCAGTTGTTCTTGCGCTGAAAGGCGCTGCATACACTGAACCACATGTCCCTGATCGCACCCACCGCCAACCTGCTGCTTGAACAAGCCCTGCAAGCCAAGTTGCACCGGCGCGAACTGGCCCAGGGCGCGCTGGGTGAGCTGGAGCCGGTGGCCGTGCGCCTGGGGCTGCTGCAGCACTCACTGCGGCCACGCTTTCGTGAGCCGCAGCTGGTGGTGTTTGCCGCCGACCACGGTTTGGCGGTCGATGGCATCCATGCCCCGCCCGGCCGCCAGACCAACGATCTGGTGCTGCAGATCCTGGCCGGCCGGCAACCGGTGGCGGTGTTTGCGCGTCAGCAGGGGCTGCAACTGTCGGTGGTCGATTGCGGCGTGTCCGCCCAGTTGCCGCCGCATGAACGGCTGATGCCACGCAAGATTGCCCATGGCACACGCAATGCGCGCGTCGGCAACGCCATGAGCCTGGAGCAGGCGCATGCCGCCATCCGCGCCGGCATGGAGATCGCCGACAGCCTGCACGGCAACCTGCTGGCCTGCGCCGGACTGGGCGTGGGCAGCCATGAAAGCGCAGCCCTGGTGCTGTCGCGCCTGAGTGACACGCCGGTGCGTGAGCTGATGCTGAGCGGCCCGCAGATGAACGCCGACCTGCTGGCGCACCTGATGATCGTGGTGCAGGGTGCGCAGGGCCGGCACCGCGATGTGAGCGATGCAGTGGAAGTGCTGGCCGCGTTCGGCGGCTTCGAGACGGCGGTGATGGTCGGCGCAATGCTGGTGGCCGCCAGCAAGCGCCACCTGATCATGGTTGACGGCATCGCCGCCTGCGCAGCCCTGCTGGTGGCGTCCCGCATTGCCGAGTCGGTCACCGACTATTGCGTGTTCTGCCGCAGCCAATTGCACCAGGGGCTGGACCGCGCGCTGGGCATCTTCCGCGCCTCGGCCCTGCTGGAGCTGGGCCTGGACGCCATCGACGGCACGGGCGCCTGCCTGTCGTGGCCGCTGGTCAACAGCGCGGCGGCCTTGCTCACCGAACTGGCGGAGGATGACGGCCATTCGCAGCCTGGTGGCATCGACGCGCCCACCATCCAGAGCCTGTACGACCCGAACAATCCCAGCATCCCGGGCTTGCTCTGATCAGCCTGGCCGCGCAGCAAAAAGGCACCCGCAGGTGCCTTTCTTGTTGTGCTGGCTGACCCCGCTCAGGCCGAGAAGCTCGAGCCGCAGCCGCAGGTGGTGGTGGCGTTGGGGTTCTTGATCACGAACTGCGCGCCTTGCAGGTCTTCTTTGTAGTCGATCTCGGCGCCCGTCAGGTACTGCAGGCTCATCGCGTCGATCAGCAGCGTGACGCCGTTCTTGTTCATCGCGGTGTCGTCGTCATTGACCACCTCGTCGAAGGTGAACCCGTACTGGAAGCCCGAGCAGCCACCGCCCTGCACAAACACCCGCAGTTTCAGCTCGGGGTTGCCTTCTTCGGCCACCAGGTCGGCCACCTTGGCGGCCGCGCTGTCGGTGAAGACCAGCGGCGCGGGCATCTCGGTGGTGTCAGGGGCGAGGTTCTCGACGACGGCGTTCATGGCTCACTCCAGCAAATGTGTGGTGCTGCAAGACGGATGTCTGGTGCAGACCGGAAAGACCCAAATCCTACTACGGCCGTCGGGATTGGCGGCGGGCCGTGGCCAAAGGCAGCCGGCCACGTGAGGGCATGGCGTCAAAAAGGCCGCACGCGGCGGCCCTTGCACGGATCGCCAGCCGGCGTTCAACGCTTGCTGAACTGCTTGCGGCGGCGGGCGCCGTGCAGGCCAACCTTCTTGCGCTCAACCTCGCGGGCGTCGCGCGTGACAAAACCAGCGCGGCTCAAATCGGGCTTGAGCGTGGCGTCATAGTCGATCAGCGCGCGGGTGATGCCGTGGCGCACCGCGCCGGCCTGGCCGGATTCACCACCACCCCGCACATTCACCTTGATGTCGAATGCGGCGTCGTTGTTCGTCAGCAGCAGCGGCTGCTTGACGATCATGATCGATGTCTGGCGACCGAAGTAGTCGCCCACCGGCTTGCCATTCACCACGATCAAGCCTTCACCGCGCTTGATGAACACCCGCGCCACCGACGATTTGCGGCGGCCGGTGCCATAGTTCCAATTGCCGATCATCACCGCTCCTTATTTGTCCAGCGCTGCAATTTCCAGCACTTGTGGCTGCTGGGCGGTGTGCGGGTGTGACCCACCGGCATACACCTTCAGCTTCTTGATCATCGCGTAGCCCAGCGGGCCCTTGGGCAGCATGCCCTTGACAGCCTTCTCCAGCGCGCGGCCGGGGTGCTTGGCCTGCATTTCCTTGAAGCTGGTGGCACGGATGCCGCCCGGGTAGCCAGAATGCCGGTAGTACACCTTGTCTTCGGCCTTGGCGCCGGTGACACGGATCTTTTCGGCATTGACGACGATGATGAAATCACCGGTGTCGACGTGAGGCGTGTAGATGGCTTTGTGCTTGCCGCGCAAACGGAGTGCCACTTCGCTGGCGACACGTCCGAGCACCTTGTCGGTGGCATCAAGCACAAACCACCCGTGCGTCACTTCGGCCGGCTTGGCGCTGAAGGTCTTCATGAGTGTCTTTCGGGTTGGGCCGGCGCCCACCATGGGCACCGCACCGGTGACGGCTCTTCGGTGCATGCCGGCTGCATGTCTCGGCGCCGCTTATCAAGGCGGCCTCTCGACGCTGCATGCACTGCGCTGCCGGCTGCGGCCTGCACCACTTCAGGCAAATGAAGTTGCTGGCCGATGCACCACCCCGCCATTTTGGGGGCAGCCTTGGATTATAGCCAGAGACCAACCCGGCGCGGCAGCGGCTGCAATCCGACACCGCAGCCGGGCCAGGTGACGTGATCTTGCTGAATGCCTTAGCATCAGGGTTTCTACCAATTCGGTCACGACCATGCAACCAGTGTCCGCGCCATCCGACCCCGGCACCGTGCCTGGCCTTGCTGCCGCAGCAACTGAGCGCCAGCCGCCGGCCAAGCACTACGCGCCCTGGATTCCGATCCGCTCGTTGTCGCCCCGCCACCGCGGACGCATCGCCAGACATTTGATGGCCTTGTCCGAGCGCGACCGCTACCTGCGCTTCGGCCATGCGGCGGGTGATGCGCAGATCCAGCGTTATGTCGATGGCCTGGACTTCGACCGTGACGAGGTGTTCGGCGTGTTCAACCGCCGGCTGGAATTGATCGCGCTGGCCCACCTGGCCTATCCGCGACCAGGCCAGACGCCTGCGGCAGCCGAGTTTGGCGGCTCAGTGGCTGCCGCAGTGCGTGGCCGGGGCTATGGCGCGCGGCTGTTCGAGCACGCCATGCTGCATGCACGCAACCGCGGGCTGGACACGTTGTTCATCCACGCGCTGAGCGAAAACACCACCATGCTGCACATCGCCCGCCGCGCCGGCGCTGTGGTGCAGCGCGATGGCAGCGAGTCCGAGGCGTTCTTGAAGCTGCCGCAAGACACGCTGGCCTCCCGGGTGGAGCAATGGGTGGGCGACGGCGCAGCCGAACTCGACTACCGCTTCAAGCAACAGTCTCTGCTGGTCGATGATGTGATCGACGCCATCGGCGAGTTGCGCCAGGGCCTGTCAGGCTTGTCAAGCAAGGACTGAGAGGCGCTGCGCGGCGATCAACGCCAAAGTGCGCCAACCCGCACCAATCCGCCAACCCGCACCAATCCGGATGCAGCCGGGTGGCAGCCTGTGCGCCAATGGTGGCCAAGCCGATGCTGGCGACACCCACTGCCCCAGGACCACCCGCCATGAAAACCGGCGTCTTCAAGTTTCTGGAACTCGACCGCGTGCACTTCGGCACGCCGGCGGCCGACGCGCTGCGGGCCGAGGCCATGCAGCGCGGCGCGCAGCGCATCCTGGTGGTCACCAGCCAATCGCTGCACCGCAAGACCGAAGCGGTGCAAACCGCGCTGGCCCACATCAGCCCGCAGGTGGTGGGCGTGTTCGACGGCTGTGTCGAGCACACGCCGCGTGAGACCGTGATCGCGCTGGCCGACGCCATGCGCGCGGCCGCTGCCGACCTGGTCATCAGCATCGGCGGCGGCACGGTGATCGACACGGTGAAGGTGGCGCTGGTGGCGCTGGCCGAAGGTTTGCACCACATCGACCAGCTCGATGCCTGGCACATGCGTTTGGCGGCCGACGGCAGCCGCATCACGCCGCAGCCACGCCGGCCGCCGTGCCGGCAAATTGCCGTGCCCACCACCTTGTCGGGCGCCGAGTTCAGTGACCTGGCCGGTTGCACCGATGCCCGCTTCGGCACCAAGCATGGCTACACCGGCGCCTTCATCGGCGCGGCCAGCGTGATCCTGGACCCCCGCATCACCCTGCACACACCGGCGCGGCTGTGGCTGTCCACCGGCATCCGTGCGCTTGACCATGCGGTGGAATCGTTGTGCAGCAGCAACGCCCAGCCGCTGATCGACGCCACCAGCGTGCGCGCGCTGGCGCTGCTGGGCCGGTCATTGAGGCGCTATGCCGTCACCCCCGACGACCTGGACGCCCGGCTCGACGGCCAGCTCGGCGCCTGGCTGGCGGCCACCAGCATCGGCCGCACCGACTACGGCGCCAGCCACGGCCTGGGCCATGCGCTGGGCGCCGATGCCGGCGTGCCACACGGCATCACCAGTTGCGTGCTGCTGCCCACGGTGATGCGCTTCAACGCTGGCGTGTGCGCGCCACAGATGGCCGACATCGCCGCCGCCTTGGGCGACGCGTTGCGCCCGGCGGCCGACCAGGTGGAAGACCTGATCGCGCTGCTCGGCCTGCCCACGCGCTTGTCGCAGCTTGGCATCAGCCATGAGCGCCTGGCAGTGATTGCACAAAAGGGCATGGCCAACCCCTGGGTGCACACCAACCCGCGCAAGATCGCCGATGCGGCGCAGCTTGAGGCGCTGCTGAACCAGGCCTGGGCCTGATGGCAGTGGGCGTTTGGCCGGCCGTTTGGCCGGCCGTCTGACCAACCGTTTGACCAACCATCATCGTGGCGCAGCGGCGTGATGCAGCGGCGTGCCCGTCGGCCAGACCCCGGCTGAGTGTGTGCAGCGTGGGGCCTGGGAAGCAGCCGGCCTGCAACCAGCCGCCGTTGCCCGGCCATTGGCACAGCAGATGGCCAGCCTGTGGCGGGATTGGCCACCAACGCCATGCATCGACAGCACTCGGGCGTTCAGCCTGTCTGAAGTGCCGGGTCAAAGCCACTGAACGCCACCAGCGGCTGCGGCCAGCACACTGCTGGCCATGCCACCGCCCACCATCGCAACGCGCAGTGCAGCCACCACGGCACAGCGCTACACCGGCACCGCCATCGGCCTGCACTGGCTGCTGGCGGTGCTGCTCGTCGGCAGCTTCAGCCTGGGCTTGTACATGAGCGACTTGCCGTTCTCGCCCAGCCGGCTGAAGTACTACAGCTGGCACAAATGGGCCGGCGTGACGATCCTGCTGCTGTCGCTGCTGCGCCTGGCCTGGCGCGCCAGCCACCGCCCGCCGCCCGATGTGCCCATGCCAGCCTGGCAGGCGCGGGCCGCGCACACCACCCACCTGGCGTTGTACGCGCTGTTTTTTGCCGTGCCGCTGCTGGGCTGGGCCTACAGCTCGGCGGCAGGCTTCCCGGTGGTCTGGTTCGGCGTGCTGCCGCTGCCTGACTTTGTGCCGGTGGACAAAGAGTTGGCCGAGCTCATCAAGCCCTGGCACGGCTGGGCCGCCAAGCTGATGGCCGCGCTGGTGCTGCTGCATGTGGCGGGCGCGCTCAAACACCATGTCATCGACCGCGATGGCCTACTTGACCGCATGCGGCCAGCGCGTGGCTGATCCGACCGTCCACCAACCACCACCCACCATCCCCCCGCGCACCATGAAACTGCTGCTGACAACACTCACCGCCGCCATGCTGGCAGGCCCCACCTGGGCCCAGCAAGTGGTGCCCGCGCAGAGCGAGATCAGCTTTGTCAGCCGCCAGATGGGTGTGCCGGTGGAAGGCAAGTTCAAGCAGTGGACGGCCCAGATCAGCTTCGACCCGAAGAAGCCCGAGGCTGGCAAGGTGGGCTTGAGCATCCAGACCGGCAGCGCCAGCTTTGGCGCGGCCGAGACCGATGCCGAGGTGCCCAAGGCCACCTGGTTCAACGTGGCCAAGTTTCCCCAGGCCAGCTTTGCCAGCAGCGCCATCAAGCCGCTGGGCGGCGGGCGCTTCGAGGTGAGTGGCACCCTCACAATCAAGGGCAGCAGCCAAAGCGCGGTGGTGCCAGTCACCGTCAGCCAAACGGGCACGGCCGCCACCGCCGTGGGCAGCTTCACCATCAAACGGCTGGACTTCAAGATCGGTGAAGGCGAATGGGCCGACACATCGATGGTGGCCAATGACGTGACCGTGAAATTCAAGCTGGCGCTCAGTGGCATGGCGCCGCTGTGAGCCGATCCATCCCCCCAACTGCAGGAATGCACCCATGATCCGCACCACATTGACAACCGCCGCGCTGGCAGGCGCACTGGCCACGGCCACCATCGCTGCCAACGCCCAGACCGCCACTTACGCGATCGACCCCAGCCACACCTTTGCCACCTTCGAGATCCCGCACTTCGGCGTGACGACCAACCGCGGGCGTTTCGACAAGAAGACCGGCTCGGTGCAACTCGACAAGACCGGCAAGACCGGCAAGGTGGAGATCACCATCGACACCGCGTCGATCAACACCGGCACGCCGGGCTTCGACAAGCACCTGCAGAGCAAGGATTTCTTCAACGTTGCTGAATTTCCGACCGCCAAGTTCACAGCCGACAAGTTCAGCTTCAACGGCGACAAGGTCAGTGAAGTGGCTGGCACCCTCACCCTGCTGGGCAAGACCCAGCCGGTGGTGCTGAAGGCCAGCAACTTCGGCTGCTACATGAGCCCGATGCTGAAGGTGGAGGTGTGCGGCGGTGATTTCGAGACCACCATCGTGCGCAGCCAGTTCGGCATGGTCTACGGCCTGAATTTCGGCTTCTCAGACAACGTGCGCCTGGTGGTGCAGGTCGAGGCGATCAAGCAGCCTTGACGCCTGCGACACCGATCTGACACAGCGCTGACGTTCCCTGCGGCTGTACCGCAGGGAACACCCGATTGATTTCCGTCTGGGGCCATCCACCATTCGCGCCGGTCTGCAGCGCAATGTTGCATTCGCATTTCCCCACCACGACGGAGATTTTCCATGGCCGATTCCACCCCCGCGCGCGCACCGCGCCGCAAGTTCTTGCAGAAGGCCGCTGTTGGCGCAGCGGCAACCGGCGCCCTGGCTGCACCGATGGTCTCGCGCGCGCAGACCGTGAGCCTGCGCTTCCAGAGCACCTGGCCGTCCAAAGACATCTTCCACGAGTACGCCAACGACTTCGCCAAGAAAGTCAATGACATGGCCGGCGGCCGGCTGAAGATCGAGGTGCTGCCCTCGGGCGCGGTGGTGCCGGCCTTCCAGCTGCTGGACGCGGTGAACAAGGGCACGCTCGACGGCGGCCACGGCGTGGTGGCCTACCACTACGGCAAGAACACCGCGCTGGCGCTGTGGGGCTCGGGCCCGGCCTACGGCATGGATCCGAACATGGTGCTGGCCTGGCACTACTACGGCGGTGGCAAGGCGCTGCTCGACGAGATCTACAAGAGCCTGAACATGGACGTGGTGTCGTACCTGTACGGCCCCATGCCCACCCAGCCGCTGGGCTGGTTCAAGAAGCCGGTGGCCAAGGTGTCGGACATGCAGGGCCTGAAGTTTCGCACCGTGGGCCTGGCGGTGGACGTGTTCAAAGAGCTGGGCACGGCGGTGAACCCGCTGCCGGGCGGCGAGATCGTGCCGGCGCTCGACCGCGGGCTGATCGACGCGGCCGAGTTCAACAACGCCAGCTCCGACCGCCTGCTGGGCTTCCCCGACGTGGTGAAGAACTGCATGCTGCAAAGCTTTCACCAGAGCGGTGAGCAGTTCGAGATCCTGTTCAACAAGGGCAAGTACGACGCCCTGCCGGCCGAGCTGAAAGCCATCATCGACTATGCCGTGCAAGCCGCCAGCGCCGACATGAGCTGGAAGGCGATCCAGCGCAACAGCCAGGATTACATCGAGCTGAAGAAGGCCAAGATCAACTTCTACAAGACGCCCGACGCGGTGCTGCGCGCACAGCTGGCGGCCTGGGACAAGGTGATCAGCGCCAAGGCCGGCGAGAACCCGCAGTTCAAGCGGGTGCTCGATTCGCAGAAGGCCTTCGCCGAGCGTGCCGGCCAATGGCAGAACGACTACCTGGTCGATTTCAAGATGGCCTGGAACCACTACTTCCGGCCGGCCAAGAAGGCCTGAGGGGCAGGCACATCCGGGCCACCGTCTCGCCGAGGCCGGTGGCCTGACTTTTTTGACCTGACACATTCACCACCGAGGACGCTGCGATGCAAACCGTGCTGCTGGGCGTGGACCGCCTGTCGACCTGGCTGGGCCAGCTGTTTGCATGGCTGATCGTGGCGCTGACCTTGATGATCAGCTGGGAGGTGTTCTCGCGCTACGTGCTGAACACCCCACACGACTGGGCGCTGGACGCGCAGATCATGCTGTACGGCACGCTGTTCATGATGGCCGGCGCCTACACCCTGGCCAAGAACGGCCATGTGCGCGGTGATGTGCTGTATGGCTTCTTCATGCCGCGCACGCAGGCCACGCTGGACCTGATCCTGTACTTCATCTTCTTCATGCCCGGCATCGTGGCCCTGACCTGGGCCGGCTGGAATTTCGCCAGCGAATCGGCGGCAATCAGGGAGAGCACCTTCAGTGCCACGCCGCTGCCGGTGTACCCGTTCAAGTTCATGATCCCGCTGGCCGGGGGCATGCTGCTGCTGCAGGGCGTGGTGGAGATCGTGCGTTGCGTGCAGTGCATCCGTGACGGCCAATGGCCGTCGCGCGAGCAGGACGTGGAGGAGGTCGACGTCGACAAGCTCAAGGCCATGGTGCATGTGAAGGACGAAGACATCGCCGCGCTCGACAAGTTCGTGGCGCCGCACGGGGGCAAGCCATGACGATCCGCAAAGAGCTGTGGTTCGGCTTCATCCTGATGGCGATCATCATCGCCGGCACCGCGCTGATGCTGCTGCTGGCGCCCAAGGTCACCACCGGGCACCTGGGCCTGATGATGCTGGCCCTGGTGGTGGTGGCCATCATGCTGGGCTTCCCCACCGCGTTCACGCTGATGGGCATGGGCATGATCTTCACCTGGATCGCCTATGAGCAAGACACCAGCAAGACGCTGACGCTGATGGTGCAGAGCGCCTTCAAGGTGATGGGCAACGACGTGCTGATCAGCATCCCGCTGTTCGTCTTCATGGGCTACCTGGTCGAGCGCGCCAACCTGATCGAGAAGTTGTTCAAGAGCCTGCACCTGGCCATGGCGCGGGTGCCGGGCAGCCTGGCGGTGGCCACGCTGTTCACCTGCGCGGTGTTTGCCACCGCCACCGGCATCGTCGGCGCAGTGGTCACGCTGATGGGCCTGCTGGCCTTCCCGCAGATGCTGCGCGGTGGTTATGACGTGCGGGTCTCGGCCGGCGCCATCACCGCCGGTGGCTGCCTGGGCATCCTGATCCCGCCCAGCGTGATGTTGATCGTCTACGGCGCCACCGCCGGCGTGTCGGTGGTGCAGCTGTATGCCGGTGCATTCTTCCCCGGCATCATGCTGGCCGGCTTGTATGTGGTCTACGTGATCATCCTGGCCAAGATCAAGCCGCACCTGATGCCGCCGCTGTCGGCCGAAGCGCGCTTCGTGCCGCTGCCCGCCGCCACCGAGAAGGTTTCGACCGGCATCTCGAACACCGCGCTGCCGGCGCTGCTGCGCGCACTGGGCCGGCGCGATCTGGGCGTGCCGAGCGGGCACGTCTGGCGCCAGCTCGTCGTGGCGATGCTGC
>JANNMP010000050.1:0-2254 GCA_031398015.1 Burkholderiaceae bacterium | reverse complement strand
GGCGATCAGCCCCACACCACCGGCGGCGGCATGGAACAGCACATGGTCACCGCTTGCCAGGCCTTCGACCGGCAGCGTCTTCTTCAGCAGGTATTGCGCCGTCAGGCCCTTGAGCATCATCGCCGCGCCGGTGTCGAAGCTGATCGCGTCGGGCAGCTTGCACACGGTGCGCGCCGGCATCACGCGCAGCGTGCAGTAGCTGCCGGGCGGGCTGCTGGCATAGACGGCGCGGTCGCCCACCTGCAGGTGCGTGACACCTTCGCCCACCGCCTCGACCACGCCCGCGCCTTCCATGCCCAGGCTCAGCGGCAGAGGGTTGGCGTACAGGCCGGTGCGCTGGTAGACATCGATGTAGTTCAGGCCGATGGCATGGTGGCGGATGCGGATCTCGCCCGCGCCGGGCTCGCCCACCGGCAGCTCGACCAGTTGCATCACCTCGGGGCCGCCGTACTGCTGGATCTGGATCGTCTGGGGCATGTCGCTGTCTCCTTCAAAACGGGCCACCAGCGTAACTGCTGCGGCGGCTGGCCGCCGCTGATAATCCGCCAATGCTCACCGTCAACAAGCTCATCCCCCAGGGCCGCGGCCTGGCCAGCGTGCTGCTGCGCCGCGCCGCCCATGTGCAACTCGATTGGGACGTGCGGCAGAAAAGCCGCTTCGACACCACCGATTCACAGGGCCGCCAGCTCGGCGTGTTTCTGCCACGTGGCACCCTGGTGCGCGGCGGTGACGTGCTGGTGGCCGACGACGGCTCACTGGTGCTGGTGCAAGCCGCTGCGCAGCCGGTGCTGGAGGTGCGTCATTGCAGCGCGCACGGCAGTGCCTTCGACCTGCTGCGCGCCGCCTACCACCTGGGCAACCGCCATGTGGCGCTGGAATTGAAGCCCGACCGCCTGTTGCTGGAGCCCGACCATGTGCTGGCCGACATGCTGCGCCAGCAGCACCTGATCGTGACCGAGGGCTCATCGGCGTTCGAGCCCGAGGGTGGGGCTTATGGCGCCGGTGGCCATGCCCCAGCCCATGCCCATGACGACGGGCAAACGCACGGCCATGGCCATGGTCACGACCAGCCTGCAGCGCCAGGCCGCCCGCTGGCGGTGCCGGTGGTGGCCGCTGCTGCCGCGCCGCATGTGCATGGGCCGGACTGCGGCCATGACCATGGGCACGGCCACGACCATGGCCACGACCATGGTCACAAGCACGGCCACGACCATGGCCACGGCCATTCCCACTGACGCCGGGGCACCACCCGCGCATGCCCCGCGTCCGCCCGGCCGCCACGCCGCTGCCGGCGCCCGCGCTGCTGCAGTTGATGTGGCTGGCCTCGCCGGCCTTGCCGGTGGGCGGCTTCAGTTACTCCGAGGCGCTGGAAGCCGCCGTCGACCACGGCCTGGTCACAGACGAAGCCACCGCAGCGCGCTGGCTGCTCGACCAGTTGCACCTGAGCCTGCAGCGCGCTGACCTGCCGCTGCTGGCCAGCGCCATGCATGCCTGGCAGCGCCGCGATGCGGCCCGTCTGGCGGCGCTGAACGGCTGGGCGCTGCAGACGCGCGAGACCTTCGAGATGCGCCAGCAGACCGAGCAGATGGGCCGCTCGCTGGCCGGCTGGCTGCGCCAGCGCCACCCCGGCGACGACCGGTTGACGCTGCTGGCGGCGCTGCAGCCCTCGCCCACCTGGCCGCTGGCCTTTGCGCTGGCGGCTGCTGCCACCGGGGCCCCCCGGCGTGAATCGCTGCTGGCCTTCGGTTTCAGCTGGGCCGAGAACCAGGTCGGCGCGGCCGTCAAATCGGTGCCGCTGGGCCAGAGCGCCGGCCAGCGCCTGCTGGGCGCGCTGGCCCAGGCCTTGCCTGCGGTGGTGGATGCGGCACTCGCCACCGCCACACAAGGCGACGGCGCGCGCCAGAACTGTGCGCCGATGCTGGCCATTCTGTCGGCCCGGCATGAGGCGCAATACTCGCGGCTGTTCCGCAGCTGACGCCATCCAGCGACAACCCACCCCAGGCCACCCCATGACCGCACTGCACCACATCGCCGGCCGCACCAAACCCCTGCCCCCATTGCGCGTGGGCGTGGGCGGCCCGGTCGGCTCGGGCAAGACCACGCTGGTGGAGATGTTGTGCAAGGCCATGCGCGAGCGCTGGGACCTGGTGGTCGTCACCAACGACATCTACACCAAGGAAGACCAGCGCCTGCTCACCGTGGCCGGGGCACTGGAACCCGAGCGCATCATGGGCGTGGAGACCGGCGGCTGCCC
>JANNMP010000035.1:0-6203 GCA_031398015.1 Burkholderiaceae bacterium | reverse complement strand
GATTCAGCAGCGTGCTCTTGCCGCAGCCCGAGTGGCCGATCAACGTCACGAACTCACCCCTGGCCACCGGGAGGTTGATCTCGCGCAGCGCATGGAAGCGGCCCTTGCGGGTGGTGAACACCATTTCGGCGTTCTGCACTTCGATGAAATTCTTCATGTCCGGGCTCCTTGGCGTGTCAGTCGTCAAACGAGAAGCGTTTGGCCACCAGCATCAACAACTGCTCCAGCGCCAGCCCGACGATGCCGATGACGAAGATGGCGATGATGATGTGCTGCACGTTCAGGTTGTTCCACTCGTCCCACACCCAGAAGCCGATGCCCACGCCGCCGGTCAGCATCTCGGCGGCGACGATCACGAGCCAGGCGGTGCCCACGCTCAGGCGCACGCCGGTGAGCATGTAGGGCAGCACCGAGGGGAAGAGGATCTTCGTGATGACCTTCCACTCGCTCAGGTTCAGCACGCGGGCGACGTTGAGGTAGTCGCTCGGCACCCGCTGCACGCCCACGGCGGTGTTCACCACCATCGGCCAGATGCTGCAGATGAAGATGGTCCAGATCGCCGCCGGGTTGGCGCTCTTGAACACCAGCAGGCCGATCGGCAACCAGGCCAGCGGGCTCACCGGCTTCAACAGGCTGATCAGCGGCGAGAACATGCGGCTGAAGAACTCGAAGCGGCCGATGATGAAGCCCAGCGGAATGCCCACCAGCGCTGCCAGCCCGAAGCCGATGCCCACCCGCTGCAGGCTGTACAGGATGTTCCAGCCGATGCCCTGGTCGTTGGGCCCGTTGCTGTAGAACGGGTCGGCAAACAGCTTGACGGCGGCGTCGAAGGTCTTGGCCGGGCTGGGGAAGCTGGTGCTGTTCATCGTGGCCAGCGCCCAGACGCCGATCAGCGCGGCCAGGCCCAGCACCGGTGGCAGCACCTGCATGAACAGCTCACGCCAGTCGAACGGCTCACGCGGTGGGCGCTGCGGCGCGGCCACCACCGCTGGCACCACGCCGGGTGGGGTGGACTTGGGCGCTGCGGCAGCGCGGCTGGCGGCGGCCTCGGCGGCGGCCTCCAGTGGGGAATGGAAGACGGCACTGACCATGCAGGGCTCCTTGAGGTTGTTGCGGAGGGCTTGGCCTCAGGCCTTGATCTTGAAACCGTCGGCGTACTGGGCCGGGCTCTTGCCGTCCCAGACCACGCCGTCGATCATCTTGGTGCTGCGCATCACATCCTTGGGCACGCTGACCTTCAGCGCCGCAGCTGCTTCTTTGTAGAGCGCGACCTGGTTCACTTGCTGGGCCACGGCCAGGTAGTCAGGGTGCTGCTTGAGCAGGCCCCAGCGCTTGTGCTGGGTGAGGAACCACATGCCGTCGCTCAGGAACGGGAAGTTCACCAGCCCGTCGTTGAAGAACTTCATGTGGTTGGGGTCGTCCCAGGTCTTGCCCAGGCCGTTCTGGTAGCGGCCCAGGATGCGCTGGTTGATCGCGTCCACGCTGGTGTTGACGTAGCTCTTGTCGGCCACCACTTCAGCCATCTTGGTCTTGTTCTGCAGGCCGGCATCGATCCAGCGGCCGGCTTCCAGCACGGCCATCATCACCGCGCGCGTGGTGTTGGGGTGCTTCTTGACGAAGTCAGCGCAGGTGCCCAGCACCTTCTCGGGGTGGTCTTTCCAGATGTCTTGCGTGGTGTTGGCGGTGATGCCGATGCCGTCCATGATGGCGCGGTGGTTCCAGGGTTCACCGACGCAGAAACCATCCATGTTGCCCACCCGCATGTTGGCCACCATCTGCGGCGGCGGCACGGTGATCAGCTTGGCGCCGCTCAACGGGTTGATGCCGGCAGCGGCCAGCCAGTAGTGGATCCACATCGCGTGGGTGCCAGTGGGGAAGGTGGCGGCGAAGGTGTATTCACGCTTGTCGGCGGCCATCAGCTTGGCCAGGCTGGGGCCGTCCACCGCGCCTTTGTCGGCCAGCTTCTTGGACAGCGTGATGGCCTGGCCGTTGTGGTTCAGGTTCATCAGCACAGCCATGTCCTTCTTGGGGCCGGCCGTGCCCAGGTGCACGCCGTAGACAAGGCCGTACAGCACATGGGCCATGTCCAGCTCACCGTTGACCAGCTTGTCGCGCACGCCGGCCCAGCTGGCCTCTTTGGTGGGCACGATCTTCACACCGTACTTCTTGTCGAAGCCCAGCACGCTGGCCATCACCACGCTGGCGCAATCGGTCAACGGGATGAAGCCGATGCGCACTTCCTCTTTCTCGGGCTTGTCGGAGCCGGCAGCGTAAACGGCGGCCTGCAGGCCGGGGATCAGGCCGCCGGCGCCGAGCGCTGCACCGGCGCGGATCAGGCTGCGGCGGGCGTTGTCCACCGGCTCGCAGCTTGGGGCGCTGGGCAAGGCGGCAGTGGTGGCACGTGTTGTCATGGCGGTTGCTTTCCGAAGCTTCAAAAACAAGACGGCGTCTGCACCGCACAGCTCCGCATGAGCCAACAAGTGGAGACGCCATCGTCTGTTGCCCGCAGGCGGCGTTGCTGCACACCTGTGGCCGATCTGCGCAGATCGCCGTTGATCTCCATGGCCAAGACCACCGCAAAGCCCATGCCAGCGCTTGCTGCAGGGCGCGCCCGGGGCGGCCGGCACGGCGGCCATGCTGCGATGCACCAAACGCGATTGCGGCGGTGATCAAAGTCATGGCCCGGCGCCGCAATTCAGTGCGTTTGCACTGCCTGTGTTGTTGCGTCAGGCCAGCCGTGGGGCATGACAAGCCGGCCCGTACACTCGCGCGCCATGAATGTGCTGGGCATCGAGTCGTCGTGCGACGAAACCGGCGTGGCGCTGGTGTGCACCCGCGCACAGGGCACCCCCCAGCTGCTGGCCCATGCGCTGCACAGCCAGGTGGCCATGCACCAGGCCTACGGTGGCGTGGTGCCCGAGCTGGCATCGCGTGACCACATCCGCCGGGTGTTGCCGCTCACCCGCCAGGTTCTCGCCGACGCGGGCGCCACGCTGGCCGGGCTGGACGTGGTTGCCTACACAAGAGGCCCCGGTCTGGCCGGCGCCTTGTTGGTGGGTGCGGGCGTGGCTTGCGCGCTGGCCGCCGCGCTGGGCAAGCCGGTGCTGGGCGTGCACCACCTGGAGGGCCATCTGCTGTCGCCGTTCTTGTCGGCCGACGCGCCTGCATTTCCGTTCGTCGCGCTGCTGGTCTCGGGTGGCCACACCCAATTGATGCGGGTGGACGCCGTGGGCCGCTACGCGCTGCTGGGCGAGACCATCGATGACGCCGCCGGTGAGGCATTCGACAAAAGCGCCAAGCTGATCGGCCTGGGCTACCCCGGCGGGCCGGCCTTGGCACGGCTGGCCGAAGCTGGCCGTGCCGATGCATTTGCACTGCCGCGCCCCCTGCTGCACAGCGGCAACCTGGATTTTTCATTCGCCGGGCTGAAGACGGCGGTGATGACGCAGCACCGCAAGCTGGGTGCGGCGCCCAGCGCGGCGCAGTTGGCCGACCTGGCGGCCAGCACGCAGGCGGCCATCGTCGAGGTGCTGGTCAAGAAATCATTGGCGGCGCTGCAGGCCACGGGGCTGACCCGCCTGGTGGTCTCGGGCGGTGTGGGCGCCAATGCCGAACTGCGCCGGCAGCTGAACCAGGCAGCGCAACGCCGCAGCCTGCGGGTGCACTACCCAGAGCTGGCGCTGTGCACCGACAACGGCGCCATGATCGCGCTGGCCGCCGCCATGCGGCTGCAAAGCGGTGCGGGCCACGCGCGCAAGGACTACGCCTTCAATGTGCGGCCGCGCTGGCCGCTGGACCAGATCGATGCCTGAGGCGCCGCCTGGGCATGGCGCCGGTTCAGTTGACGGTGATCTGCGCAGCTTTGCTGGCGCTGCGCTTGGCCAGTTGCAAGGTCAATACGCCGTTGTCCAGGCGTGCGCTTGAGCTGGCTTGCTCCACTTCCGCCGGCAGCACGAAGCTGCGGGCCCAGCTGGCCTCGCGGCGCTCGCTGTAGAGCACGCGTTCGCCGTCGGTCTGCTCGCTGCTGCTGGCTTGCTGGGCCTGCACGCTGACGCGGCGGCCTTCAACGTCGATCTTGACGTCGTCCTTGGCCACGCCGGGCATGTCGAGCTTGACGGTGTAGCCGCCATCGGTCTCGGCCACGTCCAGCGCAGGGCAGCGCGCGGTGGTGCCGTTGTCCTTGGCGGGGGCGGCGACGCGTTCGAACACGGTGTCGTCGAAGAAGCGGTCAAAGGCATGCGCCAGGTGGGCGCGGCGGTGGCTGATGGGCAGCAGAAACATGGTGCACTCCTTGGGGGTTGAGAAGCCTTGGGCGGGGCGCTGACAACATTGGCGGCGCTGCCCATGGCACTTGAATTGGCCCCGTCACGGGGCATTTCAAGAGGACTTTGTTTGTGCTGGACGGCAGCCGCAGGGCCTTGAAATCGGCCCGGCCGGCCCATTGCCGGCCCAGTGCCGGCCCAGTGCCGGCGTTGGGCCAGGCTGCCAACGGCAGGCATGCAGTGGCTATAATCTGCCAGTTTTGCGTCAACGAGGCTCTCAGAGCGTTGCGCCAAGACAAAAGCACGGCGCAGGTTGGTTTCACCCGCGACCGCAAGTCAGAAACCGGAAACCGCCGCAACGCGCCGTATTGCATGCACACCCCAGGCATGCTTACCCCAGCGCGTTGGCCATGGCGGCTTCCATCCCACTGGAAACACCATGTCCATCGACAAAACCATCCGCGCCGACATCGTCACCGGCAATGCCCGTGCCGCCAACGACACTGGCAGCCCTGAAGTGCAAGTGGCCCTGCTCACCGCGCGCATCAATGACCTGACGCCGCACTTCAAGGCCCACCTGAAAGACCACCACGGCCGCCGCGGCCTGTTGCGCATGGTCAGCCGCCGGCGCAAGCTGCTGGATTACCTGAAGGGCAAGGCGCCCGAGCGCTACACCACGCTGATCGCCAAACTGGGCCTGCGCAAATAAGCGCCTGATGCAAGCAAGAGCCTGTCTGGACAACCCCCAGCACAGGCTTTTTGTGTTTTGGAGCGCGCAAGCCGCTTCGCTACTTGGCAGTGCTGTGTCATTCCAACGGCGTCCTGAGCGGGACATCACTGGAATGGCATGCCGCCCGCGACGCACCACGCTCCCGGTTCTGATGCAGCGCCACCGACCCAAGCGCGCCGCCAACCAACGGAGACCTTTGCCATGAGCCTGTTCAACAAAGTCAGCAAGACCTTCACCTGGGGCAACCACCAAGTGACGATGGAAACCGGCGAGATCGCCCGCCAGTCCAGCGGCGCGGTGGTCGTCGACATCGAGGGCACCGTGGTGCTGGCCACCGTGGTGGCCAAGACCGATGCCAAGGCGGGGCAGGATTTCTTCCCGCTCACCGTCGACTACATCGAGAAGACCTATGCCGCCGGCAAGATCCCCGGCAGTTTCTTCAAGCGCGAGGGCCGGCCCAGTGAGCTGGAGACGCTGACCAGCCGCCTGATCGACCGCCCGATCCGCCCGCTGTTCCCTGAGGGCTTTTTCAATGAAGTGCAGGTGGTGATCCATGTGCTGAGCCTGAACCCCGAGGTGCAGGCCGACATTGCCGCACTGATCGGCACCAGCGCCGCGCTCAGCATCAGTGGCATCCCGTTCACCGGCCCGATCGGCGCGGCGCGGGTGGGCTATGTCAACGGCCAGTACGTGTTGAACCCGGGCAAGAGCGAGCTGCTCAACAGCCAGATGGACCTGGTGGTGGCCGGCACCGAAGCCGCCGTGCTGATGGTCGAAAGCGAAGCCGACCAGCTGAGCGAAGAAGTGATGCTGGGCGCCGTGGTGTTTGGCCATGACATGGGCAAGATCGCCATCAACGCCATCCATGACCTGGTGCGCGACGCCGGCAAATCTGAATGGCAATGGGCTGCCCCGGCCAAGAACGAGCCGTTCATCGCACGCGTGGCCGAGCTGGCCGAAGGCCCGCTGCGTGCGGCTTACCAGATCCGCAGCAAACAGGCCCGCACCCAGGCCTGCCGTGATGTCACCGGCAATGTGATGGCGGCGCTGAAGGCCGACGGCAGCACGTTCGACAAGGTCGAGGTCGAAGGCCTGCTGTTCGAGATCGAAGCGCGCATCGTGCGTGGCCAGATCCTGGCCGGCGAGCCGCGCATCGACGGGCGCGACACCCGCACCGTGCGCCCCATCGAAATCCGCACCGGGGTCTTGCC
>JANNMP010000034.1:0-2773 GCA_031398015.1 Burkholderiaceae bacterium | reverse complement strand
GTCGGCCTGTTGGCCGCCAACTCCTCCTTTACCTCCGTAGGACAGGCCACCCCACCCAGCCGCTCCGTCACCGCCTCCGCGGTGCGCAGGTCAAACAGCCGGCAAAGTCCACCGTGGCTCCTGGGCCGAGGGGCCTGGGTGAGCGGCTGCCGAAGGTAAAGGAGGAGACGCAGGCCGCTTGCGGCCTGCGTCGGGGGACACGTAGGCCCCTCGGCCGCGCACTGTTCGTGGCGAGCAGTGCGCGGCGCCGTTCCCGAATCCACTCACCGATCCACCCGCAAAGCCACACCCAAGCCCCCGCATCCACTGCCGCAAAGCCCCGAAAACTCGCCGCTGCATCCCGTATCCACTCACGTCATCGACTGCAAGCCATTGATGCACAACGCAAAACGGCCGCCCAAAGGTATTGAAGGAGTTGGAAGAGTCTGAAATTTCCAAAGCGCTGCGCCGGAGTTGCAGAGAACAGCCAAGAAAAACAGCGGTTTCGCTTTGCACCCAGCACCAGCCTTGACAGAATGCGCAGCAACAAGGTGCCGGCTGTCAAAGCTGCGCCCGATGTACAACCAGGAGCTGCGTGTTGGAACCGATCACGATCAGGCCGCCGAAACCCATCACTTTGGCCGGCATCGCCGACCAGGCCGAGCGGGCGGTGGCGATGATGACTGAAATCCGCTCGGCGATGCTGGCGCCCACCGCGCGCAAGACACCGCCCGTCTTCAACCTGAGCCAGTTGGCCGCCCTGTGCGGCATCGAGAAGGGCTCACTCAGCCACCGCATGGGGCGCGGTGATTTGCCCGCCGGGCGCTTGAACACCTCGGGCAGCCGGCGTGAATTCAGCCTGGCCGAGGCGCGCGCCTGGATTCGGGAGTACCGCCGTGACGGCCTGCGCCCGGCGGGCGCTGAAGCGGTGACGATTGCCATCGGCAACTTCAAGGGCGGCGTGTCCAAAACCACCACGGCGGTGACGCTGGCCCAGGGCCTGACCTTGCTGGGCCACAAGGTGCTGGTGATCGACACCGACCCGCAGGGCTCGTTGACCACGCTGTTCGGCATCTTGCCCGACACCGAGGTTGAAGAGCACGACACCATCTTGCCGCTGGCCATGGGCAGCGAAACCTCGATCCGCTATGCCATCCGCCCCACCTACTGGGACGGCATTGACCTGGTGGCGGCCGCGCCGGTGTTGTTCGGCGCTGAATTCGCCCTGCCCGCCCGGCAAACCCAGGAGCCCGGCTTCGAGTTCTGGCGTGTGCTGGATTTGGGCATCGACGATGTGCGCGCCGACTACGACGTGATCGTGATCGACACGCCGCCGGCGCTGTCGTACACCACCATCAATGCCTTCATGGCCAGCAACGGCATCATCATGCCGCTGCCGCCCAACGCGCTGGATTTTGCGTCGGCCTCGCAGTTCTGGAGCCTGTTCGCCGATTTGACCAGCGAGCTGATCACCAAGCGCGGCCTGAGCAAGAGCTTTGATTTCATCCACGTGCTGCTGGCGCGGGTGGATTCCAGCGACGCGGCCAGCAACATCGTGCGCCAGTGGATCGGCAGCACCTATGCCGAGAAAGTGCTGCCGGTGGAAATCCCCAAAACCGCGGTGACAGCCACCACCAGCGCCGAGTTCGGCACGGTCTATGACATCTCGCGCTATGACGGCAGTGCCAAGACCTTCAAGCGTGCGCGCGACGCCTACGACACCTTTGTGTCCTACATCGAAGGCTCAGTGCGGTCGGTGTGGCAGCAACAGGCCGAAGCAGCGGCGGCGGCTGCACGGCCGGCCAAGCCTGGGCCCTGAGCGCGGTGTCCGAGCCTGACCCAACACGGAGAAGCCTGAACCATGGCGAAAAAACTGCTTGAGAAGGCTGGCCTGATCCAGCTGCCGCCGGCGCCGCAGCGCTCCGCCTTGCCGGAGTCTGCCGCTGACAGTGACGCGGCCAAGGCCAAGACCGCGCCGGGATCGATGTTGCAATTCATGACCGCGCAATCGGCGGCGGTCAAAGAAGCGGAGCTTTTGCGGGACCGGCTGGCCAACTTCGACGGTGCATTGCCGGCGCGCTGGCTGGACCCGGCCACGGTGCGCGTCTCGGCCTGGGCCAACCGCCATGCCGACAACTGGCACGACGCCGCGTTTGCCGCGCTCAAGGCCGACATTGCGGCCGCAGGCGGCAATGTGCAGCCGATCAAGGTGCGGCCGATCAAGCCTGGGACAGCGCCAGCGGCGGCCCAGGGCAGGGGGGTTGGACCGTCCAACCCCCCGGCGGCAAACACCGCCGTGCCGGCGGCGGCAGTGTCTGCAGCACCCGCACGCTTCGAAATCGTGTTCGGCCACCGCCGCCACCGCGCCTGCCTGGAGCTGGGCCTGCCAGTGCTGGCCCTGGTCGAAGACATGGCCGAGCATCAGCTGTTTGAGCAGATGGAGCGCGAGAACCGCGCCCGCGCTGACCTGTCGGCCTGGGAGCAGGGCACGATGTACGCCCGCGCGCTCGACCAGGGCCTGTACCCGTCCAACCGCCAGCTGGCCCAGGCCATCGGGCGCGATCTGGGCGACGTGGGCAAGGCCTTGTCATTGGCGCGCCTGCCGGTGGCGGTGGTGATGGCCTTTGCGTCGCCGCTGGATTTGCAATACCGCTGGGCCAAGCCACTGGCCGATGCCCAACAGCGTGACCCCGACGGCCTGGTGGCGCGGGCGCACAGCTTGAAAGCCCAGGCCAGCCAGCGCAGTGCCAAGCAGACCTTTGACGCCCTGGTGGCTGTGGCCGCGCCAATGCGC
>JANNMP010000739.1:0-8108 GCA_031398015.1 Burkholderiaceae bacterium | reverse complement strand
GGCGTCGTAGGCCACCGTGCCCGCCACCAGCGTGGCACGCACCCGACCCGGCAGCGCGGTGCCGGTGGCGTCGAACGCAAACGGTGTGTGCTGTCCCTGGCTGATCAACGCGCCGGGCACCACCGCCCAGGTGGCCGCAGGGTCGAAGATGCAGACATCGGCCACGCCACCGGCCACCAGTTGGCCGGCCGACGAGGCCAGCGAGCCCAGCGCGTCACCCAGCACCCGCACCGGGCCGCTGGTGATGCGTGCCAGCGTGGTGGCAAGGCCCAGGCCGCTGTCGGCGCCCCATTTCAGCGCCAGGCTCAGCAGCAGCTCCAGCCCGGTGGCGCCGGGCTCGGCCTCGCCGAAGGGCAGCGTCTTGGCGTCGCCCTCGACCGGCGTGTGGTCAGACACCAGCGCATCGAGCGTGCCGTCGGCCAGTGCGGCACGCAGCGCGTCGCGGTCAGCACCCTGGCGCAGCGGCGGTGTCAGGCGCATGGCAGGGTTGAAGAAGCCGATGTCCACATCGGTGAGATGCAGCGAGTTGATCGACACATCGGCCGTGATCGGCAGCCCCTCGGCCTTGGCCGCACGCAGCAGGGCCACGCCAGCGGCGCTGGACAAGCGGCACAGGTGCACCCGCGCGCCGGTGGTGCGCACCAGCTCGATGATGGTCAGCAGGGCCACGGTTTCGGCCGCCACCGGCACACCCGACAGGCCCAGCCGCGTGGCCACCGCGCCGCTGGCGGCCACGCCCTGGCCCAGCCAGTGGTCTTGCGGGCGCAGCCACACGGTGTAGCCGAAGGTGGCGGCGTATTGCAGCGCACGCAGCAGCACCAGGGTGTCGGTGATCGGCACTTCGGCCTGGCTGAAACCGACGCAGCCGGCCTCGGTCAGCTCGACCATCTCGGTGAGCACCGCGCCGCCCAGGCCGCGGGTCAGCGCACCCAGCGGGAACAGCCGGCACAGGCTGAGTTTGCGGGCGCGGAACTTCAGCATCTCCACCAGGCCGGGCTCGTCCAGCGTGGGGTCGGTGTCGGGTGGGCACACCAGGCTGGTGATGCCACCGGCGGCGGCGGCGTTCAGCTCGCTCTCGAGCATGCCTTCGTGTTCATGGCCGGGCTCTCGCAGACGCGCGGCCAGGTCAACCAGGCCGGGTGCCACGATGCAGCCGGCCGCGTCGATCACACGTTGGGCCTGGAAGTCGGCCGGCACGCTGCCGATGGTGAGGATGCGGCCGTTGGCGATGGCCAGGTCAGCGGTTTCGTCGCGGCCCGAAGCCGGGTCGATCAGCCGGCCGTTGTTGATGAGAATCTTCATGCTCAAGCCTCTGTGCCCGCAATGATCGACATCACCGCCATCCTGACCGCGATGCCGAAGGTCACCTGCGGCAGGATCACGCTGTGGCTGCCGTCGGCCACCGCCGATTCGATCTCCACGCCGCGGTTGATCGGCCCCGGGTGCATGACGATGGCGTCGGGCTTGGCGAGCGCCAGCTTGGTCTCGGTGAGGCCGTAGTTCTTGAAGAATTCACCGGCACTCGGCAGCATGGCGCCGCTCATGCGCTCGTTCTGCAGCCGCAGCATGATGATGACGTCGGCGCCGCGGATGCCCTCGTCCATGTTGTGGCAGACACGCACGCCCATGCCTTGGAAGTCCCCCGGCACCAGGGTCTTGGGGCCGACGGCGCGGATGTCGGGCACGCCCAGCGTGGTCAGTGCGTGGATGTCGCTGCGCGCCACCCGGCTGTGCACGATGTCGCCGACGATGGCCACGCTCAGCTGCCTGAAATCCTGCTTGAAGTGCCGGATCGTGTACATGTCCAGCAGGCCTTGGGTGGGGTGGGCATGGCGGCCGTCGCCGGCGTTGACCACATGCACATGCGGCGCGCAGTGCTGGGCGATCAAATACGGCGCACCGCTCTCGCTGTGGCGCACCACGAACATGTCGGCATGCATGGCGGACAGATTCGCAATGGTGTCGAGCAGGCTCTCGCCCTTGCTGGCGCTGCTCTTGGCGATGTCCAGGTTGATGACATCGGCGCTCAGCCGTTTGGCTGCAATCTCGAACGTGGTGCGGGTGCGCGTGCTGTTCTCGAAGAACAGGTTGAACACGCTCTTGCCACGCAGCAACGGCACCTTCTTGACCTCGCGGTCATTGACCGACAGGAAGCTGCCGGCGGTGTCGAGGATGTGCACCAGCACCTCGCGCGGCAGGCCTTCGATCGACAGCAGGTGCAGCAATTCGCCGTGGCGGTTGAGCTGGGGGTTGCGCTTGTTGAGCATGTCAGGCGGTCTCGTGCACGCTGAAGGTGAAGCGCCCATCGTCGCTGCGGGCCAAGGCCAGCTTCTGCGTGGCCGGCAGGCTGATCTTGGCCGCCGCATAGGCCGGCTGGATCGGCAGCTCTCGCCCACCCCGGTCGACCAGCACGGCCAGCGTCACGCTGGCCGGGCGGCCGAAGTCGTAGAGCTCATTGATCACCGCGCGGATGGTGCGGCCGGTGAACAGCACGTCGTCGAGCAGCAGGATGTGGGCGCCGTCCACGCTGTAGGGAATCTTGGTGGCGTCGGTGCGGCTGGCCAGGCCGCGCGCGGCGAAATCATCGCGGTGCAGGCTGCTGCTGATCACGCCGGGCCTGGGCGCACCGGGCAGGTCAGCCGCCAGGCGCTCGGCCAGCCAGGCACCGCCCGACCAAATGCCCATCAGCGCCATGCCGGGGCGCCACAGCTGCTGCACACCGGCGCGCAGTTCGGCGTACAGCGCTTCGGCATCGAGGGTCAGTGTCGTCATGGCAGGGCCTGCAAATACTGGTCGAGGATCACCGCAGCCGACGCCGCATCCAGATCACGGGCGCCACTGGCGGCGGCCTCGGTGGTGCTGTAGCGCTCGTCCACCTGGTGCACCGGCAATTTGAAGCGGCCGTGCAACTGGCGTGCAAAACGTTGGGCGCGATGGGTGTTCTCGTGTGGCGCGCCGTCCGGGTGCAGTGGCACGCCCACCACCAGCGCATCGGGCTGCCATTGCCCGATCAGCTGGGCAATCGGGGCGAAGCGCGCGTCACCAACGGCCTGGATCGAGGTCAGCGCGCTGGCTTGGCGCAACAGGCTGTTGCCCACCGCCACGCCGGTGCGCTTGTCACCAAAATCAAAGGCCATGAAAGACTGCGTGCGGCCGTCGGCAGCAGCAGCCATGCTCATGCGTGGCCAGCCTCTTGGCTGAGCATGCGCGGGTCGAACCCCAGCAGCGACACCGCGCGGTCATAACGCTCGGGCACCGGCGTGTCGAAGATGATCTCGGGTGTGGCGTCCACCGTCAGCCAGCCGTTGCGGCTGAGTTCGTCTTCCAGCTGGCCGGCTGCCCAGCCGCTGTAGCCCAGCGTCACCAGCAGCCGGCGCGGGCCGCCACCCTGGCTGAGCGCTTCGAGCACGTCTTTGCTGGTCGTCATCTCCAGGCCGCCGGGGATCGACAGCGTGCTGCTGTAAGGCGGCGCGTCACCCTGCTTTTCATGCAGCACAAAGCCACGTTCGGTCTGCACCGGGCCGCCGAAGAACACCGGCTGCTCGGCCAGGTGGGCGCTGTCCAGGCTGAGATCGACTTTCTGGAACAGGTTCTTCAGCTTGATGTCGATCGGCTTGTTGATGACCAGGCCCAGCGCGCCGTTCTCGGTGTGCTCGCAGAGGTAGACCACCGCACCCGAGAAGGTGTCGTCGCCCATGCCCGGCATGGCGATCAGGAACTGGGTGGTCAGGTTCATGCGGTCCGATGCCATGAGCAGATTCTAATGATCGCCGACACTTCGGCCGTGCCAAACAGCCCCAAACATCCACCGACCCTCGACCGCGCCCTGGTGTGGCTGCGGCGTGACTTGCGCTGCGACGACAACGCTGCGCTGCACCATGCGCTGGCCGCTGCGCGCCAGGTGTGGATTGCCTTCGTCTACGACACCAGCATCCTCGACCCATTGCCCCGCGCTGACCGCCGGGTCGAATTCATCCACGCCAGCCTGGCCGATGTGGATGCCGGCCTGCGCCGCCTGGCTGCCGACCACGGCGTGGCGGGCGTGGGCCTGCTGGTGCAACACGGCGACGCGCGTGAGCGGCTGCCAGCGCTGGCACGCCGGCTGGGCGTGCAGGCGGTCTACGCCAGCCATGACGACGAGCCACACGCGCTGGCGCGCGACGCCAAGGTGCGCGGCGCACTGGCCGACGCCGGCATCGCGCTGCACACCGGCAAAGACCATGTGGTGTTCGAGCGCAGCAATCTGCTCACCGCCGCCGGTGGCCCCTACGGCGTATTCACGCCCTACAAGAACGCCTGGCTGAAGGCGGTGGACCAGCACGACCTGGCGCCCAAGCCGGTGGCCGAGCTGGCACACCGGCTGGCGCCGCTGCCTGCAGACATGCCGGCAAGTGTGGCCGGCGGCTTGCCCACGCTGGCGCAGATCGGCTTCGAGCCCACCAACCTGCACACGCTGAAACTGCCCACCGGCAGCAGTGGCGCGCAGCAGTTGCTTGCTGATTTTCTGCCCCGCATCGACGCCTACGCCACGGCGCGAGACTTCCCGGCCGTCAAAGGGCCCAGCTACCTGAGCACGCATCTGCGCTTCGGCACCGTGTCGGTGCGCCAGTTGGCGCGTGAGGCCTGGCAGCGTGCCCAGGCCGGATCGCGCGGCGCCGAAGTCTGGCTGTCGGAGCTGATCTGGCGCGACTTCTACCACCAGGTGCTGCACCACCACCCGCGCGTGGTGGGCCACAGCTTCAAGCCGGCCTACGACGCCATCCAGTGGGCCCATGGCAAAGCTGCCGACGCGCTGTTTGCCGCCTGGTGCGACGGCCGCACCGGCTACCCGCTGGTCGACGCCGCCATGCACCAGATCAACCAGACCGGCTACATGCACAACCGCCTGCGCATGGTGGTGGCGAGTTTTCTGACCAAGGACCTGGGCATCGACTGGCGCCGTGGCGAAGCCTACTTTGCCACCCACCTGAAAGATTTCGACCTGGCCGCCAACAACGGCGGCTGGCAATGGGCGGCCAGCAGCGGCTGCGATGCCCAACCCTATTTCCGCATCTTCAACCCGGTCAGCCAGAGCGAGAAGTTCGACGCCGAGGGCAAGTTCATCCGCCGCTACTTGCCGCAACTGGCCGGCCTGCCCGACAAACTGATCCATGCGCCCTGGCTGGCCCGGCCGGTGGACCTGGCTGGCGCCAACTTGGCGCTGGGGCACGACTACCCGCTGCCGGTGGTTGACCACGCCGAAGCGCGGGCGCTGACGCTCCAGCGCTACGCCGTGGTGAAGGCGGCTTGAGACGCGGCGGGCTGGATCAAGGCGGGCTGAAGCGCGCCAGCAGGCCGGCAAAACGCTGGCCCCACAAGCGCAGCGCGCCGCTGTCGGCGTCGAACACATTGCCGAGGACTGCCGTGCTCGATGCCTGCGTGGCAGCCTGGACCTGCGGGTTCAGCGTGCTGCCGCCGGTGGCGGCGCGGTCGGTGAAATGGCCGGCAGCCGCAATGCGCTGGGCATCGATGCGTGGTGCCAGCGGGCCGGCCAGCCCCAGCGGGTTGCCGGCCCGAAGGCTGCGGTCACTCCCACAACCTGGCCGTCAGGCAGCAGCTGCCAGCCCGGCCGCCGCCGCAGCGCGGGCATAACGCGCCACCAGCAGCAGCAGTTCATCCTCGGCGTAGGGCTTGCCGAGGTAGTGGTCCACGCCCAGCTGGGCGGCGTAGTCACGGTGCTTCTGGGCGATGCGCGAGGTGATCATGATCACCGGCAGGCCCGCCAGGCTGGCGTCGCTGCGCATGCTGCGCACCAGGTCAAAGCCGTCCATGCGTGGCATCTCGATGTCGGTCAGCAGCACCGTGGGGCGCTCGGCGGCCAGCTTGTCGAGGCCGTCCAGGCCGTCCTTGGCCACTGCCACGCGGTAGCCTTCACGTTCGAGCAGGCGCTGCGTGACGCGCCGCACGGTGAGTGAGTCATCGACCACCAGCACCAGCGGTGCCAGCGGTGCGGCAGCAGCAATGGCGCCGCCGGTGCCGGCACCCAAGGCCGCCAGCGTGGCGGTGCGCGCGGCCTCGCCGTACAGCGTGGCCAGCGCCACCGGGTTGTAGATCAGCGCCGGCAGGCCAGACGGCAGCAGCGTCATGCCCACCAGGCCGGGCACGCGCGACAGCTGCGGCCCCAGGTTCTTGACCACCACGTCCTGGTTGCCCAGCACCTCGTCGACATGCAGCACCACGCGCTGCTGGGCGCTGCGGATCACCACCACCGCAGCGCTGCGCCCGTTGGTGGTGGCACGCGCGCTGCCACCCAGCAGCGCGTCAAACCAGAAGAACGGCAGCGCCTGGCCGCCTTCACTGAACAAGCCGCTGCGCTCGGCCAGCGCCAGCTCGGGCGGCTTCATGCGCCGCACCGTCTCGATCAATGTCGACGGCACGGCAAACGCCCGCGCACCGCAGCGCAGCATCACCACCTGGGTGACGGCGGTGGTCAGCGGCAACACCAGGCGGAAGCTGGTGCCCTGGCCCGGCGCGCTGGCGGTCTCGATGCGCCCACCCATGGCGATCACGTCGGTGCGCACCACGTCCATGCCCACGCCGCGGCCGGCCAGGTCGGTCAGGCCATCGGCGGTGCTGAAGCCGGGCTGGAAGATCAGGTTGGCCAGCTCGGCGTCGCCCGGCTGGGCGTCGGCTGCCACCAGGCCCAGCGCGCGGCCCTGGGCCAGGATGCGCTGCAACTTCAGGCCGGCGCCGTCGTCGCGCACTTCGACGCCCACTTCATTGCCCTCCTGGGTGACGGCCACGGTGATGGTGCCGGTGGCGTCCTTGCCAGCCTTGGCACGGTCGGCCGCCGGCTCGATGCCGTGCACCACGCTGTTGCGCAGCAGGTGCTCAAAGGCCGGCGTCATGCGGTCGAGCACACCGCGGTCGATCTCGACGCTGCCACCCAGGATGTCCAGCCGCACCGGCTTGCCGGTTTGCTTGGCGGCCTGGCGCACCACGCGGTACAGCCGCTCGGACAGGCCTTCAAACTCGACCATGCGGGTGCGCAGCAGGTCGTCCTGCATGTCGCGTGTCATGCGCGCCTGGTGGGCCAGCGCGTCTTCGGTGGACTGCAGCGTGCGCTGCAGGGCACGCTGCACCGTGGCCACGTCGCCCACCGATTCGGCCATCATCCGCGTCAGCTCTTGAAAGCGGGTGAAGCGGTCCATCTCCAGCGGGTCAAAGGACTGGGCGGCGGCGCGCGCGGCCTCCATGCGGGTGTCGATCTGGGTCTCGGCCTGCAGCTCGATGTCGCGCAGCTGGGCGCGCAGGCGCTCCAGGTTGTCGGCCAGGTCACCCAGCGAGCCCTTGATCTGCAACACGTCGGATTCGATGCGGGCGCGTGCAATGCTCACCTCACCGGCCTGGTTGACCAGGCGGTCGAGCAGCGGCGTGCGCACCCGCACCGAGCCGGCGGCACCCACGCTGGCCGAGGCTGGCACGGCCTGGGCGTCGGCGGCGGGCGCGGCCTGGGCAAAACGCTGCCAGTCGATCGGCTGCACGGGGGCAGCGGCCGGCGCGGGCGCGGGCTTGGCGGCGGCTGGCGCCCTGGCTGCGGCGGTGGTGGCGGGCGCTGCAGCGGCGGGCGCTGGGCTGGGCAGGGCAATGGCTGCGGCATCCACCACAGCGGCATCGGCTGGGTGCAACAGGCTGTCCAGCCGGGCCTGCATGGCGTCGGCATGGCCGGCCAGTGCGTCCAGCTCGGCGGGGTTGGCGCTGGCGCCGGCTTCGGCCAGGCGCTCGACCATGGTCTCCAGCCGGTGTGCCATTTCGCCCAGCCGCATTGCGCCAGCCAGGCGGGCGCTGCCCTTGAAGGTGTGCAGGCAACGCATGCAAGCCGACGGCGCCTTGGCGTCGCCCGGGCTGCGGGCCCAGTCACGCAGGCCGGCATGCAGCGTGGGCAACAGCTCTTGCGCCTCGTCGCAGAAGATCTGGAACAGCTCTTCGTCCACCGCATCGGTCTGGTCGATGTCGTCGTCGAAGCCCTCGCCCAGGTTGTCGGCCAGGCTGTCGGCGCGCGGCGCGCGGTGCGCTGGCTCGGCCAGTGCAGTGAAGGGCAGCAGCGCAGCCTGGCCGAAAACGGCCTG
>JANNMP010000580.1:0-5917 GCA_031398015.1 Burkholderiaceae bacterium | reverse complement strand
ACCTGATCACCCAGATCGGCCACCGTTGCACGGTGCTGCCGATGCCTGATCGTGCGCTGTTGGCGCTGCAGGGGCCGCAGGCCGTCAGTGCGCTGGCATGGCTGCATCCGGGCGTGGCAGACCTGGCCTTCATGACCGGATGTGACTTCAACCTGGCTGGCGCTGACTGCTTTGTCACCCGCTCGGGCTACACCGGTGAAGACGGCTTCGAAATCTCGGTGCCAGCCACCCAGGCCGTGGCGCTGGCGCGTGCGCTGCTGGCCCAGCCCGAGGTGCTGCCCGCCGGCCTGGGCGCGCGCGACACGCTGCGCCTGGAGGCCGGCCTGTGCCTGTACGGCCACGACATCGATGCGCGCACCTCACCCATCGAGGCCGGCCTGGCCTGGGCGATCCAGAAAGTGCGCCGCCCCGGTGGTGCACGCGCCGGCGGCTACCCGGGCGCCAGCGTGATCGAAGGCCATTTGACGATGGGCGTGTCGGTCAGGCGCGTGGGCCTGGTGGGGCTGGAGAAAGTGCCGGTGCGTGAAGGCACGGCCATCGTCGACAGCCACGGCTCGCCGCTGGGCCGGGTGACCAGCGGCACGCTGGGCCCCACGGTGCAAGAGCCGGTGGCGATGGCCTATCTCGCCGTCAACCATGCCGGCCTGCACCACGAGGTGTATGCCGAGGTGCGCGGCAAGCGCCTGCCGATGCGCATCACCACGCTGCCGTTTGCGCCGCACCGCTACAAGCGCTGACGCCGCTGCCACCACCGCGCGCCGCCACGGCCGGCGCGCTTCTTGCCACCGCTGTACCAACCCACCACGAGCACACCCATGACCACCAAATTCACCGCCGACCATGAATGGATCAACATCGAAGACCACGACGCTGCTGTCGTCGGCATCACCCAACATGCGCAGGACGCGCTGGGTGACGTGGTCTACGTCGACCTGCCCGAAGTGGGCCGCAGCTACGCCAAGGGCGATGTGGCCGGCGTGGTCGAGAGCGTGAAGGCGGCGGCTGATCTCTTCATGCCGGTCAGCGGCGAGGTGGTCGAAGTCAACGAAGCCCTGCGTGCTGACCCGGCGCTGGCCAACACCGACCCGATGGGCAACGGCTGGTTCTTCAAGGTCAAGGTGGCCGACATGACGCAGTTCGACGCGCTGATGGACCCACCCGGCTACGACGCGCTGCTCAAGACGCTCTGACGCCTTCATCCACAGCCCCACCACTTTCCCGAGCACCCACCACCATGCTGCAAGCCGCCCAAGTGCCATTGTCTGAGCTGGAGAACCCGGCCGAATTTGCCGCCCGCCACCTGGGGCCCGATGCCGCCGACGAAGCGCACATGCTCAGCGTGGTCGGTGCCGACAGGCCCAACTTCACCAGGCGGGCGCTGATCGAGGCCATCGTTCCGGCCAGCATCGCCCGCGCCCAGCCGATGCGCCTGCCCGCGCCGGTGGGTGAGGCCCAGGCGCTGGCTGAACTGCGTGGCATCGCGGCGCGCAACACCGTGCTCAAAAGCTTCATCGGCCAGGGCTACCACGCCAACCACACGCCCGGCGTCATCCAGCGCAACATCCTGGAGAACCCGGCCTGGTACACCGCGTACACGCCCTACCAGGCCGAGATTTCACAGGGCCGGATGGAGGCGCTGATCAACTTCCAGACCATGGTCTGTGATTTGACCGGCATGGCCATTGCCAACGCCAGCATGCTCGATGAAGCCACCGCCGCCGCCGAGGCGATGACGCTGGCCAAGCGCCAGGTGCGCAGCAAGAGCAACACCATCGTGGTGGCCGGTGACTGCCACCCGCAGACCATCGAGGTGGTGATGACCCGCGCCGCACCGCTGGGCTTGGTTGTGGCGCTGGCCAACTCGGCCGACGAATGGGACCGCCTGCTCGACGGTGGTGACTACTTCGCGGTGTTGGTGCAGGTGCCCACCACCAGTGGCAGCCTGCATGATTTGCGTGGTGATGCGGCGCGCATCCATGCCCACCAGGCGGCATTCATCGTCGCGGCCGATCTGCTGGCGTTGACGCTGGTGCAGCCTCCGGGTGAATACGGCGCCGACATCGTGGTCGGCAACACCCAGCGCTTTGGTGTGCCGCTGGCCAACGGCGGGCCACATGCCGCGTATCTGGCCTGCAAGGATGAGTTCAAGCGCTCGATGCCCGGCCGGCTGGTCGGCGTCAGCGTCGACGTGCATGGCCAGCCGGCCTACCGGCTGGCGTTGCAAACGCGTGAGCAGCACATCCGCCGCGAGAAAGCCACCAGCAACATCTGCACCGCCCAGGTGCTGCTGGCGGTGATGGCCAGCATGTATGCCGTCTACCACGGGCCCGATGGCCTGAAGCGCATCGCCCAACGCGTGGCCCGCCTCACGGCAGTGCTGGCCCAAGGCCTGCAACAGCTGGGCGTGGCCGTGCGCAGCAAGACCGCGTTCGACGCCATCTGCCTGGACACCGGCGCGGCCACCGCCGGCCTGGCCGCCAAGGCGGTGGCAGCGGGCATGAACCTGCGCCGCTTCCCCGAGTGGGGCGACAGCATGCTGGGCATCAACTTAGACGAGACCAGCACCCGCGCCGACGTGATGGCGCTGTGGCAGGTGTTTGCCCAGCCCGGCCAGGCGCTGCCCGATGCAGCGCTGTTTGACCAGCCCATCGACAGCCTGATCCCACCTGCGTTGCGCCGCAGCAGCCCATACCTCAGCCACCCGGTGTTCAACACCCACCACAGCGAGACCGAGATGCTGCGCTACATCCGCAGCCTGAGTGACAAGGACCTGGCACTGGACCGCAGCATGATCCCGCTGGGCTCGTGCACGATGAAGCTCAACGCCACCAGCGAGATGATCCCCATCACCTGGCCAGAGTTCGCCAACATCCACCCGTTTGCGCCGGCCGATCAACGTGCGGGTTATGCGCTGTTGAACGACCAGCTCTGCGCCTGGCTGAGCCAGGCCACCGGTTATGCCGGCATCAGCCTGCAGCCCAATGCCGGCTCGCAGGGTGAATACGCTGGCCTGCTGGCCATCCGCGGCTGGCATGCGTCACGCGGCGAGGCCCATCGCACGGTCTGCCTGATCCCCGAATCGGCGCATGGCACCAACCCGGCCAGCGCGCAGATGGCCGGCATGCAGGTGGTGGTGGTCAAGTGCGATGCGCAGGGCAATGTCGACCTGGCCGATCTGCAGGCCAAGAGCGAGAAACACAGCCGCGAGCTGGCCGCGATCATGATCACCTACCCCAGCACCTACGGCGTGTTCGACACCCAGGTCAAGGCGCTGTGTAAGCTGGTGCATGACCATGGCGGCCGGGTCTACGTGGACGGCGCCAACATGAACGCCCTGGTGGGCGTGGCCGCGCCGGGTGAGTTTGGCGGTGACGTCAGCCACCTGAACCTGCACAAGACCTTCTGCATCCCGCACGGCGGCGGCGGGCCGGGCGTGGGGCCGGTGTGCGTGGTGGCCGACCTGGTGCCGTTCTTGCCCGGCCACCGCAGCGCCGGCCTGGCCGGTGGCGCACCGGGTGCGCTGCCACCGGCCGGGTTTGAGGTGGGCGCGGTCTCGGCAGCGCCGCTGGGCAATGCCGCCGTGCTGCCGATCAGCTGGATGTATGTGCGCATGATGGGCAATGAAGGCCTGACCGCCGCCACCGAGCTGGCCATCCTGTCGGCCAACTACATCGCCGCCAGGCTGGCCGGGCATTACGACATCCATTACTCGGGCGGCATCAGCGGTATCCGCGGCGGCGGCGTGGCGCATGAATGCATCCTCGACCTGCGCCCGCTCAAAGACAGCAGCGGCATCAGCGCCGAGGATGTCGCCAAACGGCTGATCGACTACGGCTTCCACGCCCCCACGCTCAGCTTCCCGGTGGCCGGCACGCTGATGGTCGAGCCCACCGAAAGTGAGCCGCTGGTCGAACTTGACCGCTTTTGCAGCGCGATGGTGGCCATCCGTGGCGAAATCGCCAAGGTCGAATCGGGCGCCTGGCCGCGTGAGGACAACCCGCTGAAAAACGCGCCGCACACCGCTGCCGCTGTCAGCGCCGACGACTGGGCCCATGCCTACCGGCGCAGTGATGCGGCGTATCCGGTGGCCACGCTGAAGTCCGGCAAGTACTGGTCACCGGTGGGCCGGGTCGACAATGTCTGGGGCGACCGCAATCTGGCGTGCAGCTGCATTCCTGTCAGTGAATATGCTGAAATGTCAGACAATGAATGATCTGCCAATAACATCGTGACTTGCCTTCAGCAACCAAGTCTGTCAGCATCCAGACCATCAAGGATTCAACAGAATCATCGCCATGATCACAGTCGCTGACAGCCGCATGAGCAAAGAAGGCCGGGTGCTGATTCCGGTCGAGTTGCGCCACGCGCTGGGGCTGCAGGCCGAAGAGCCGCTGCGGCTGTACGTGGTTGATGGTGAGTTGCGCATCGTCTCGCGCCGCCAAGGCATCCGCCGGGCGCAGGCCATCGCTGCCAAAGTCAAACAAGCGGGGGTCAGCGTGGTCGATGAGTTCATCGCCGAAAAGCGCGCCGACGCCCAGCTGGAATGAGAGTGTTCGACAGCTCAGCCGTGCTGGCCGTGGTCTTCAATGAACCTGGCGCCGAGCAGGCGGGCCGCTGGCTTGAAGAAGCCGATGCACTGATCAGCAGCGTGAACCTGGCCGAGGTGCTGGCCAAGCTGATGGACAAGGGCTTGAGCGAGACCGACGTCGATGCCATCGGCCTGCAATTGCCGTTGCAGGTGGTGCCGTTGTCGGCCGAGCAGGCCCGCATCGCCGCCAGCCTGCGGCCCACCACCCGGTCGCTGGGGCTGTCACTGGGTGACCGCTGCTGCCTGGCGCTGGCCTGCGATCTGGCAAGCGCGCAGGGCGTGGCCCAGGTGGTCACCGCTGAGCGGCCTTGGGCCGCGCTGGCGGGGTTCGACATCACGGTGATTCGCTGAGCGCAAGCCATGGCCGTCTCTGTCTTCGACCTGTTCAAGATCGGCATCGGCCCGAGCAGCAGCCACACCGTGGGGCCGATGCGGGCTGCGCGCCTGTTTGTGCAGCGCCTGCTGCACGACGGCCAACTGGCAGCGGTGGCGCGCGTGCAGTGCAGCCTGTACGGCAGCCTGGGCGCCACCGGCAAGGGCCATGGCAGTGACAAAGCGGTGCTGCTGGGGTTGCTGGGCCAGGCGCCCGACACGGTGGACGTGGAAGCCGTGCCGGCGCTGCTGCACCAGCTGCGGCAAGACAAGACGCTGGCCCTGCCGGGCGGCCCCACGATCACATTCGACGAAAAGACCGACCTCAAATTCCACCGCCGGGAAAGCCTGCCCTTCCATGCCAACGGCATGCGCATGTGGGCCTTTGATGCGGCGGGCGCAACACTGGCTGAGCGCTGCTACTACTCGGTGGGCGGCGGCTTTGTGGTCAGTGATGAAGTGGCGGCCAGCGGTGACCGGCAAAAGCGCATCGTGCCCGACACCACCGCCCTGCCCCACCCATTCCACAGTGGCGCCGAGCTGCTGGCGCTGTGCGCGCGCTACCGCCTCAGCATTGCCGCGCTGATGCGCCGCAACGAGCAGCACTGGCGCAGCGACGCCGACATCGACAGCGGCTTGGCTGCCATCTGGCGGGTGATGCAGGACTGCGTGGCCCGCGGCTGCCGCACCGACGGTGTGCTGCCCGGCGGCTTCAAAGTGAAGCGCCGCGCCGCGCCGCTGTACCGCGCGCTGTGCTCCAACCCCGAGGCCTCGCTGCGCGAACCGCTGCAGGTGCTTGACTGGGTCAACCTGTACGCGCTGGCGGTGAACGAAGAAAACGCCGCCGGTGGCGGGGTGGTCACCGCGCCCACCAACGGCGCGGCGGGCTTCTTGCCGGCGGTGCTGCTCTACTACACCCGCTTCGTGCCCGGCGCCAATGACGCTGGCGTGTTCGAT
>JANNMP010000710.1:0-2898 GCA_031398015.1 Burkholderiaceae bacterium | reverse complement strand
CTGGATGCCGTAGCCGTAGCAGATGTGCACCGCCGTCTGGCAGGTCAGGCCCTGGGCCGCGCGCTCCAGCGCTGCCACGCCCCAGCTGGCAGCCTCATCGAGGTAGACGTTGAATGCCGGCTCGTCGAACTGCACCACGTCCACGCCGTCGGCCTGCAGCGCCAGCGCCTCCTGGTTCAGCAGCGCGGCAAAGGCCATCGCCAGCGCCACCCGGTCGCCATAGTGGCTGTCGGCCACGGTGTCGACGATGGTCATCGGCCCGGGCAGCGTGAACTTGATCGGGCGCGTGGTGTGGGCACGCAGCAAGCGTGCCTCGGTGGCATGCACCCTGCCCTTCAAACTGAGCGGCGCCACCACCTGCGGCACCATGGCCTTGTAACGTTCGTTGCGGATGCCCATCTCCACCTTGTTGGCAAAGTCGATGCCGTGCACCTGCTCCAGGAAGCCATGCACGAAGTGCTGGCGTGATTGCTCGCCGTCGCCGATGACGCTCAGGCCGGCGTCTTCCTGCAACTTGATCCACAGCAGCGTGGCGTCGGCCTTGGCGCGGGCCAGCGTATCGCCCTCGGCCTGCCATTGCGGCCACAGCTTGCCGGTCTCGGCCAGCCAGGCGGGTTTGGGCAGGCTGCCGGCAATGGTGGTATTGAACATGGGTGGGCTCCGGTGGCTGGGTTGTGCAGTGGCGGCACAAGGTAGCACGGGGCTCAATGTGCTGTGCCAGCGCGGCGGCCCGGCATCACCACGGGGCTACACCCGATGGTCGTAGACGAAACGCCTGAGCTTCGACGCCACGATTCGGCGGCTGTCCACGTGGCCGGGGTTGATGAGAATGTTGTCCTCTTCGTCGATGATCACTGAAGGAACCGCCAGCAGTGCCGATGCCCCGGCCTTCAGCCAAACCGAACCCTCGTTGCGGGACACAACGCCCTCGGGGATTGCATTCCACCCCACCACCGGTGGCCGACTGGCCATTTGTCGAGCCGCCCAGACATCGTCCGGCAAGTCGATGCGCACCAGAAAGAGGTTCCATGGCAGCGGCGCTGCACGGCCGAAGTGCGCGCCTGTCTCCCATGCAGCGAGAGAGACCGAGGTCGCTGCGTAGACAACCAGTTCACCCGGGTGGTTCCAGCGTGCACCCCTGCTGGCTGCACCCTTGCCGCTCATGTCATCGGCGGTCCAGATTGGCGTGTCAGAGGCGACGCGCCAGAGGTGCACCGTCACGCCGGCAAGCCGCCGCGCATGCGTTCGAGAACCAGCTCGACGGCCCGCTGACCCTCAGGGTTGCGCAACATGTCGGCAGGTGTCTTGTTGCCGAACTCTGGCAGCGGTTGGCGCATCCACGCTGCCAACCAGGCGTCCAGGTCAAACGCGGCCAACTGCTGCTGATCGCCGCTTTCCTCCAGCAGCCGGCGCAGCGTGGCCATCACACGCAGGTATCCCATCACACGGTGGCCAGCGGCATCGGGCAATGGCTCGCGGGCCTCATGTTTGCGTCGGTAGGTGGTCTGCGACACGCCGATCACGTCCATCACATGCGTGGCTGCTTCGCCGGTGGCACCGGCGATCACGTCGACCATGTCGGTCGGCACGCCGGACTCGACTGCGTCATACAAGACGATTCCTGGTGACGCTCTCACCCGATCAACCAACGCATGGAACGCTTTGCGCGACGACTGCTGGCTGGCGTTGTGTTGCTTGAACTCGGTCAACCAGAAGTGCTTCGGGTCTTGGGCCATGGTGCTTGCGGCATGTGCCCGCAGGGCCGTTTTCCGAGTGGGCTTGTGGGCCACAGCCTTGGTTGACATGGTCAGCACCGTTTGGTTGTTTCTGTTCGACCAAATGGTATCCTATCGCGGTGTCATTGCACCAATCTTTGTTTGTGCGCGGCTGACGGCCCGCCGGGCAAAATCGGCCGCGCAGCTGCGCCCACCCCAACTTGAACTCCGACAACCCGGGCACGGCCGACACCGCTGCCGTCATGGCAGCCCAGCGCCGCCAGCGCCTGGCCCGCATCCTGTTGTGGCTGGTGCCGCTGGCCTGGTCCAGCAACTACCTGATCGCCCGCGCCGCAGCCGGTGTCATTGCGCCACACACCCTGGCGCTGGGCCGCTGGAGCCTGGCGTTCGCCATCATGCTGCCATTGGCCTGGGTGGCGCTGCGCCGTGCCGGTGTGCCCTGGCTGCGCGCCGAATGGAAGCAGTTGCTGCTGCTGGGCGCGCTGGGCATGTGGGTGTGCGGCGCGTTTGTCTACATCGGCGGGCAGACCACCTCGTCGGCCAACATTGCGCTGATCTATGCCGCCACACCGATCGCGATTGCCGTGGTGGGCGCGGTGCTGCTGGGTGAGCGCATGGCGCCCGCGCAGATGGTGGGCGTGGCACTGGCGCTGCTGGGCGTGCTGTTTGTCATCGCCCGGGGTGACTGGCGCAACCTGCTGGCGGTGCGCTTCACCGTGGGCGACGGCTGGGTGCTGGCCGCCGGCATCAGCTGGACAGCGTATTCGGTGCTGCTGCGACTGTCGCCGTCGCGGCTGGACACGGTGGCGCGGCTGGTGGCCATCACCGCCGGTGGCATCGTGGTGCTGCTGCCGTTCACGCTGCTGGAATGGGCATTGCTGCCACAACCACCGTTCAGCTGGAAGGCCGTGGGCCTGGTGGTGGCCGCCGCCGTGCTGCCTGGCATCGTGGCCTACCAGGCCTATTCATTCATGCTGCGTGAGCTGGGCGCCGGCCCCACGGCGCTGGTGCTGTACCTGGGGCCGGTGTATGCAGCATTCACCGCCTGGCTGCTGCTGGGCGAGCCGCCGGCCTGGTACCACGTGGCGGGCGCGGCGCTGATCCTGCCCAGCATCTGGCTGGCCACACGCCAGCGCTGACCCCAGGTCAACCCTGGCTTGCT
>JANNMP010000705.1:0-5350 GCA_031398015.1 Burkholderiaceae bacterium | reverse complement strand
CGGCAGCCACAGCCGCCGGCTCAGGCAGGGCCCGGTGGCAGAGGGCGTCGTAGATGCGGATCACTTCACCGTGCACCATCACCGCATGGGGCACGGCCACCGGGCCGCCCAGCAGGCGCTGCAATCGCTCGGCCAGGTAGGTCTTGCCCGAGCCGGCGTCGCCGTACAGCAGCATCGGCCGGCCCGAGTTCACCGCCGTGCCCAGCCGGTCCATCAGCTCCGGCGGCACGACCAGGTCGGCAAAGGCCTTGTGCACCTCGTCGGCCGTGATGCGCTGCTGGGTGACCGACTGCGCCTGCACCCGCGCCACATAGGCCGCCAGCGGCACCGGCGCCGGGCCCACATAGCTGTTGCGGGCCAGCCAGTCAGCAGCGCGGCTGCGGCCGAGCTGGGTCAGCTCGTATTGCTGGTCAGCCTCATGCTGGCCCCGGCGCAGCACCTCGATCAGCGATTCACGCCGCATGAACTGGCAAACCGATTCCAGCACCGCCGCCGGCAGGCACAGCTGGGTGCTGAGGTCGGTGAGCCGGGTCAGGCCGAGCTGGAACATGGTCTTGGCCAGCAGCTCGACCAGGAAGGTGCTGGACAGACCGGTGTCGTCCAGGGTTTGCGGCGCGCGGGGCAGCAGCGCGGCGGCGGCGGTGTGGGCGGCGTGGCCCGTGCGCGCAGCTGGGAAGGTCAGCAAGCTCATGGCATGCCGCCGTTCAACGGCCCAACAGCGGCCAACACAGCGCGGCAGCCGTGCCCAGCGTGATGGCCACGGCGTATGGCAGGCGGGCTGCGGTGGTGGCCAGCGGCGTCAGCCGCAGGCCCTGGCCAGTGCCGGCGCGAAGGCGCCAGTCAATGAGCATGAAGCGCAGGTTGCTGAAAGTCTGCGCCGCGACACCGCGGCCCAGCATGAACAACAGCGACAGCAGGCCACCGGCCAGCAGCGTGTAGACAAAAGCGTTGAAAACTGCACCAGGGCCGACGAAGGCGCCGACCATGGCCAGCAATTTGACGTCGCCAGCGCCCAAGGCGCGCAGCAAGTACAGCGGCAACAATAAAGCGAAGCCAGCGCCCAGGCCTGCCAGCGGCGCCCACCAGGTGAGGCCGGCTAGCGGAGTAGCGCCGCTGGCACCAACGCCAAAGTGTGTGCCCAATGCGATGGCGAAACCCGCCAGCACCACGGCATTCGGGATGCGCCGAGAACGCAGGTCGGTCACCACGGCCCAGACCAGCAGCGTGATGAGCGCGATGGGCTGGGCGGTGGAGATCAAGGACAGCGTGGACATGGTGGCGCCTGGGCAGTGCGGCGTGGAAGAAAGAACCGGGGCGCGAGGCCCCGGTTTGCACGCGATGCCGCCGGTTGGCGGCAGTGCAAACAAGCCTCGGATCAGAGGGCAGCAGAGACCTTGGTGAACATGGCGACCAGGTCGGTGCCAACGATGGTGACAGCACCAATGATGACCACAGCGATCAGCGCTGCCAGCAGGCCGTACTCAATGGCGGTCACGCCTTCTTCGTCGCGGGCGAATTGCTGGATGAACTTGGTGATTTGCATGGTGAACTCCAGTTGAGAAAAAACGGTGCGGAATGCACCCTGACAAAGCCCGAGAGGGTCGGGCCACACCCTGCTGGCCTGTTGAGGTAACGCCGGCCGGCGATTCGCGCTGTGATGAGGGGTGGAACTCAATTGATGGCGGCGACCACCGCTCCTGTCCAGAGGTCGTACATCGCGATCAACGCGACACTCAAATTCGTGAACGCCCCAAGGCATGCCACCGCAATCAGCGCCGCGAGCAGCCCGTACTCAATCGCGGTGACGCCCGATTCGTCAGCCCATGCATTGATGCAGTGATGAAGTTTTTGCACGGTGTCAACCTCGAAAACCTGGCTGTTTCAGTAGAGCAGAGGATGCCGGCGCTGGCACGTGGGAGCCTGCACCCAACACGGCAGGACATTGGTCCCCCCGCATTTGCAGGTGTGCCAACTGCACCAGCGCGCTCAGCAGCTCCGCCGCAGGCTGGTGTTTCTCGATAAATGCACGGGCGCCCAGGCGCCAGGCGCGGTCACGGGTGTGGGCGTCACCATGGCAGCTGAGCACCAGCACCAGGGCCGGCGCCAGTTGTGGGATCAAGGCCAGGCCGTCTTCACCACCCAAATCGGCGTCCAGCACCACCACGTCGGGCAACAGCACGGCGGCCAGGCGCAGCGCTTGCGCACTGGTGGGGGCGCTGCACACCGCACGCAGTGGCAGGGTGGTGCAGGCAATCAGGTTGCACACGCCGTTGCGCACGGCGGCCTGGTCGTCCACCACCAACACCGCCACCTGCGGCAAGGCCGGGCTGCGGGCCGGGATGGGGTGCAACACATCGGGCAGGGCCATGCCCGGCATGCTGCCGTGGCGCAACACCCCACGCATGGGAGGCACTGCGGCAAGCGGAGGGGGAGTTTTGCCCTGCCTGGGTTGGCGGGTGGGGTGGCAGGGCGGTGGCGCTTGGCCGCTGGCCGCCAAACCGCGCGGGCAAGTGCTGCCGAAAGGGGCCGCGCTGGCAATAATCCAGCGCTGCCGTCCCATCACACCCTCACATGAGCTTCGCGCTGTATGCCGGAACCATTTTCACCAGCGCGTTCCTGCTGTTCCTGATCCAACCGATCGCGTCCAAACACATCCTGCCGTGGTTTGGTGGATCGGCTGCGGTGTGGGCGGTGTCGCTGTCGTTCTACCAGGTGCTGCTGCTGGCCGGTTATGCCTATGCCGACTGGACCAGCCGGCGCCTGGCGCCCAGGGTGCAGGTGCTGCTGCACATCGCCCTGTTGGCGCTGGCGGTGCTGACGCTGCAGGTGCTTGCCGATGTGTCGTGGAAGCCGATGGGCATCGAAGACCCGACGCTGCACATCCTGCTGACGCTGGCGGCCTCGATCGGCCTGCCGTACTTTTTGCTCTCGTCCACCGGGCCGCTGATCCAGAGTTGGACCGCGCGCAGCCTGGTGGATGCCCGCGTTTACCGGCTGTTTGCACTCAGCAACTTTGCCTCGCTGCTGGGCTTGCTGGCCTATCCGTTTGTGATCGAGCCTCGGGCCAGCCTTGCGCAGCAGGCGTGGGCCTGGTCGGCGGTGTATGCACTGTTCACCCTGCTGTGCGCGGCAGCCGGCTGGGCGTTTGTCGTGCGCCAGCCACGCGCAGGTGCAACACCAGCGTTGGCGGCGGCCTCGCCCGGCATTGCCACCGCGCCCGCACCGGGCAGGGGCCAGCAACTGCGCTGGTTTGCACTGTCTGCGCTGGGCTCGTGGCTGCTAGTGGCCACCACCAACCACCTGACACGCGACGTGGCATCAGTGCCCTTGTTGTGGATCTTGCCCTTGGTGCTGTACCTGCTGAGCTTTGCGCTGTGCTTTGAGAGTGACCGCTGGTACCGCCGCCATTGGGCGCCGGCGCTGCTGGTGCTGGGCTTGACCGTGCTGTGCGCGGTGCTGGTGCTGCTGGCAATGACCATTGCCGCGCGCCTGGCGATCAGGAACCCGATGCCATATGTGGTGGCGGTGTTTGCGGCCGGTCTGTTCTTGCAGTGCATGTTTTTGCACGGCGAACTGGCACTGCGCCGCCCCGCGCGTGAGTACCTGACGCGGTTTTACCTGCTGGTGTCGCTGGGCGGTGCGGCCGGCGGGCTGGTGGTGAGCCTGGTGGCGCCGCGTGTGCTGCCGAGTTATTACGAGTTCGGGCTGGGCTACGTGTTGTTTGCCGTGCTGGCACTGGGCGTGCTGCGGCGGGTGCAGCTGGTTCGGATGGTGGCCGTGGCGGCCATCCTGGCTTGCGCCGTCATGCTGGTGCTGAAGGTGCGATCGGACTACACCGCCTCACGCGTTCTGCAGCGCAACTTCTACGGCACGCTGGCCACCTCGGACAAGGGCAGCGACACACCTGAGACGGCCTGGCGGCAACTGGCGCATGGGTCCATCATCCACGGCGCGCAGTTTCTGGCGCCGCAGCGCCGGCAGCAGGCCACCAGCTACTACATCCCCACGTCCGGCCTGGGGCGGGCGATCGAGGCCACGCGGCGCCAAGGCCAGCACATCGGCGTGATCGGCCTGGGGGCGGGCACAACCGCAACCTATGGGCGTGCCGGTGATGTGCACCGCTTCTACGAGATCAACCCGCAGGTGGTCGCGGTCGCGCAGCGCGAATTCAGCTTTCTGCGTGACAGCGCTGCGCGCATCGAACTGGCCCTGGGTGATGCACGCCTGGTGCTGGAGCGCGAGGCGCCGCAGGGCTTTGACGTGCTGGCGGTGGATGCGTTTTCGGGTGACTCGGTGCCCGCCCACCTGCTGACCCGTGAAGCGATGGTCGTGTACCTGCGCCACATGCGGCCCGATGGGGTGATTGCCTTTCATGTGAGCAACAGATACCTGGCGCTGGCGCCGATCGTGGCGGCGTTGGCCGAGGATGCGAAGTGCGCGGCCGTGATGGTCAAGCTTGCCGGCATCGAAAACGACATCACCCGGCAGCCGTCGGAGTGGGTGCTGGTGGCGCGCGACCCGGCCTTGCTGCAGCGTCCTCCGATGAAGGAGGCTGCCCAGAGCGTCGCGCTGCGGCCGGGACTCAAGGTTTGGACCGATGACCACAACGACCTGATCAGCGCACTCAGGTGAGCGGCGTGGTCAAGGAGTGGCCGACGCTCGGCAACGGGCCGGTGTTTCTCGTCAAAGGCCCGCGCGCCCAGGCGCCGCGCACGGTCACGTGTGAACTGGTGCGTGGCAGCTGCGCACCAGGGCCGGCGCCAGCGGCGGGATCAGCGCCAGGCCGTCTTCACCGGCCACGTCGACATCCAGCACCACCAGATCAGGCTGCAGCCAGGCGGCCAGGCGCAGCGCGTGCTCAGCGGTGGCGGCGCTGCGCAGGTCGGCCGTGGCCGTGTTCATCGTGCTGTCGGGCTACTGCCTGATGCTGCCGGTGGTGTTGTCACCGCAGCGCACGCTGCGCTCGGGTTATTGGCAGTTCATGGCCCGGCGGGCGCGGCGCATCCTGCCGCCCTACTACGCCGCCCTGGCCGTGTCGATCATGCTCATCGTGCTGGTGCCCAGCCTGGCAGACCCGTCGATCGGCGAGTGGCACAAGAGCTTTCCGGCCCTCAGTGTGGGGTCGGTGGTGTCACACCTGGCGCTGGTGCACAACTACTTTGCGGCCCACCAGTACGCGATCAACCACCCGCTGTGGAGCATCGCCACCGAGTGGCAGATGTATTTGCTGTTCCCTGGGCTGGCGTGGGTTGCCAAGCGGTATGGCGAGTTCCGAGTGATCACCGTGTCATTCGCGATCACGGCCGTGCTCAGCCTGTTGGTGGTGGGCGTGCTGGGCCAGTACAACCCA
>JANNMP010000698.1:0-4944 GCA_031398015.1 Burkholderiaceae bacterium | reverse complement strand
TTGCGTGACGGCGAACAGGCCTTGCAGCACTTGTGCCACAAGTTGGGCGTGGCACCCGGCGGCACCACGCCCGACGGCCTGTTCACCGTGCAGGCCAGTGAATGCCTGGGTGCTTGCGCCGACGCGCCGGTGGTGCTGGTCAATGACCGGCAGATGCTCAGCTTCATGCACAACGACCGGCTCGACGACCTGCTGGACACTTTGAAAGCGCAAGCCCAATGAGGAACGCTTTGCTCGATCTGTCGAAGTTCCAGGCCAAGGGGCTGGAAACCTGCTTTCACGGCCGCCACATCCAGCCGCAGATCGTTGCCGGCCTCGACGGCAGCAACTGGCGCCTGAAGGACTATGAAGCGCGCGGCGGCTACCAGGCGCTGCGCAAGATTCTCTCGGCCAACGCCGAGGGCCAGCCCGGCATGACGCCCGACCAGGTGGTGGCCGAGGTCAAGGCCAGCGGCCTGCGTGGCCGCGGTGGTGCGGGCTTTCCCACCGGCCTGAAGTGGAGCTTCATGCCACGCGCGTTGCCGGTGCAGAAGTACCTGGTCTGCAACAGCGACGAAGGTGAACCCGGCACCTGCAAGGACCGCGACATCCTGGCCTACAACCCGCACATCGTGATCGAGGGCATGGCCATTGCCGCCTATGCGATGGGCATCTCGGTGGGCTACAACTACATCCACGGCGAGATCTTCGAGATCTACGACCGGTTCGAAGAAGCGCTGGACGAAGCCCGCGCCGCCGGCTACCTCGGCGACAGGATTCTGGGCAGCAAGCACAGCTTCCAGCTGCACGCCTTCCATGGCTTTGGTGCCTACATCTGCGGTGAAGAAACCGCGCTGCTCGAATCCCTGGAAGGCAAGAAGGGCCAGCCGCGTTTCAAGCCGCCGTTCCCGGCCAGCTATGGGCTGTACGGCAAACCCACCACCATCAACAACACCGAGACCTTTGCGGCGGTGCCCTGGATCATCCGCCACAGCGGCCAGGCCTACCTGGATTGCGGCAAGCCCAACAACGGCGGCACCAAGCTGTTCTCGATGGTGGGTGATGTGCAGCGCCCGGGCAACTACGAGATCCCCATGGGCACGCCGTTTGCCAAACTGCTGGAACTGGCCGGCGGCGTCAAGGGCGGGCGCAAGCTGAAGGCGGTGATCCCCGGTGGCTCGTCGGCGCCGGTGCTGCCGGGCGCCACCATGATGGACTGCAGCATGGACTACGACAGCATCGCCAAGGCCGGCTCGATGCTGGGCTCGGGCGCGGTGATCGTGATGGACGAGACGCGCTGCATGGTCAAGAGCCTGCTGCGCCTGAGTTACTTCTACAGCCACGAGAGCTGCGGCCAATGCACCCCCTGCCGTGAAGGCACAGGCTGGCTGTGGCGCCTGGACAACCGGCTTGAACACGGCCAGGGCAAGGCCGAAGACCTGGCCCTGCTCGACAGCGTGGCCGAAAGCATCATGGGCCGCACCATTTGCGCCTTGGGTGATGCGGCGGCGATGCCGGTGCGCGGCATGCTCAAGCACTTCCGCGATGAGTTTGTGCACCACGTTGAGCACAAGAAGTGCCTGGTGCCGGCCTACGTTTGAGAATTGCAATGATCGAAATCGAACTCGACGGCAAGAAGGTCAGCGTGGCCGAAGGCAGCATGGTGATGCATGCGGCCGACGCGGCTGGCACCACCATCCCGCACTTCTGCTACCACAAGAAGCTCAGCATTGCGGCCAATTGCCGCATGTGCCTGGTCGACATCGAGAAAGCGCCCAAGCCGATGCCGGCCTGCGCCACGCCGGTGACCCAAGGCATGGTGGTGCGCAGCAAGAGCGACAAGGCCATCAAGGCGCAGAAGTCGGTGATGGAGTTCCTGCTGATCAACCACCCGCTGGACTGCCCGATCTGCGACCAGGGTGGTGAATGCCAGCTGCAAGACCTGGCGGTGGGCTACGGCGGCAGCGCCAGCCGCTACCAGGAAGAAAAACGCGTCGTCTTCCACAAGAACGTCGGCCCGCTGATCTCGATGCAGGAGATGAGCCGCTGCATCCACTGCACCCGCTGCGTGCGCTTCGGCCAGGAGATGGCCGGCGTGATGGAACTCGGCATGCAGCACCGCGGTGAGCACAGCGAGATCACCACCTTCCTGGGCCGCACCATCGACAGCGAGCTGTCGGGCAACATGATCGACATCTGCCCGGTGGGTGCGCTCACCAGCAAGCCGTTCCGCTATGCCGCCCGCACCTGGGAGCTGCAGCGCCGCAAGAGCGTGAGCCCGCATGACTCCACCGGTGCCAACCTGGTGGTGCAGATCAAGGCCAACCAGGTGCTGCGGGTGCTGCCGCTGGACAATGACGACGTCAATGAATGCTGGATCGCCGACCGCGACCGCTTCAGCTACGAGGCGCTGAACAGCCCGCAGCGGTTGAAGACGCCGATGGTCCGCCAGGGCGGCCAGTGGGTGGCTGTCGACTGGAACACCGCGCTGGCCTATGTGGCCGACGGGCTCAAGCGCATCAAGGCCGAGCATGGCGTGGTTGGCATCGGCGCGGTGGCGTCGGCCCACCGCACGGTCGAAGAGCTGCACCTGCTGGCCAAGCTGGTGCGCGGCCTGGGCAGCGAGAGCATCGACACCCGCTGCCGCCATGCCGACTTCAGCAACACCGCCGCGCCGGGCAAGGCGCTGTGGCTGGGCCGGACGATCGCCTCGCTGTCGCAGCTTGACCGGGCCTTGGTGGTCGGCTCATTCCTGCGCAAGGACCACCCGCTGTTTGCGCTGCGCATCCGCCAGGCCGAGCGCAAGGGCGCGCTGGTGATGCGCCTGAACGCGGTGCAAGACGACTGGGCCATGCCGGTGGCCGCCAGCATCACCGCCGCGCCGTCGGCCTGGGCCCAGGCGCTGGCCGATGTGGCTGGCTGCATTGCCGCAGCCAAGGGCATTGACGCGCCCGCTGCGGCGCAAGCCAACGCGGCCGCTGAAACCATCGCCCAGGCGCTGCTGTCTGGTGAGCGCAAGGCCGTGCTGTTGGGCAATGCCGCTGCGCAGCACCCACAGGCGGCCACGCTGCTGGCGCTGGCGCAGTGGATCGGCCAGCACACCGGCGCCAGCGTGGGCTACCTGGGTGAAGCCGCCAACAGCGTTGGGGCCCAGTTGGTGAAGGCGGTGCCCGGCGCCGGTGGCCTGAACGCCGGCCAGATGCTCAGCCAGCCGATGCAGGCGCTGCTGCTGCTGGATGTCGAGCCGACGCTGGACGCCGCCAACCCCGCCGCCGCGCAAGCCGCGCTGGCCGGCTCGGGCCTGGTGGTGGCGCTGACCTCGTTTGCCGACGCTGCCGTGCCCCATGCCGATGTGCTGTTGCCGATCGCGCCGTTCACTGAAACAGCCGGCAGCTTCGTCAATGCCGAAGGCCGGCTGCAGAGCTTCACCGGCGTGGTCAAGCCGGCAGGCGAGGCTCGGCCAGCCTGGAAGGTGCTGCGGGTCTTGGGCAACTTGCTGGGTCTGCCAGGCTTCGCGCAGGAGACTGCCGATGATGTGTTGGCCGAGGCCCTGGGGGACACCACCAAGCTGGGCGCCAGGCTGGACAACAGCAGCGCTGCCGCCATCAATCTGGTGGCACCTGCCACCGGCCTGCAGCGCCTGGCCGATGTGCCGATCTACGCCACCGACGCGCTGGTGCGGCGTGCGCCATCGTTGCAGCTCACGGCCGACGCCAAGACCGCTGCCCAGGCCAGCCTGCCCAGCGCGCTGTGGCAACAGCTCGGCTTGAAGCCCGGTGACCGCGTGCGCCTGGTGCAAGGCGCGGCCACGGCTGAATTGCCGGTGCGTGAAGATGCCGGCCTGGCGGCCGATGTGGTGCGTGTGCCAGCAGGCCTGGGCGAGACCGCCGGCCTCGGTGCGATGTTCGGCGCCATCACGGTCGAAAAGGCCTGAGCAGCATGATCGACCAGTTCAACCAATTCGGCGGCACGCTGTTCGGCGGCCCGGTCTGGCCCACCATGTGGCTGGTGATCTGGAGCCTGATCAAGATCGTGGCGGTGGTGCTGCCGCTGCTGATCAGCGTGGCCTACCTCACCTTGTGGGAGCGCAAGGGCATCGCCTTCACCCAGGTGCGCCCGGGCCCCAACCGCGTCGGCCCCTACGGCTTGCTGACCCCGATCGCCGACGCGGTGAAGCTGATCTTCAAGGAGATCATCCGCCCCACGGCCGCCAACAAGGGCCTGTTTTTCCTGGGCCCGGTGATGACCATCATGCCGGCACTGGCCGCCTGGGCGGTGATCCCGTTCGGGCCCGAGGTGGCGCTGGCCAACATCAATGCCGGCCTGCTGTTCCTGATGGCCATCACCTCGCTGGAGGTCTACGGCGTGATCATCGCCGGCTGGGCCAGCAATTCGAAATACGCCTTCCTGGGCGCACTGCGCGCGTCGGCCCAGATGGTGAGCTACGAGATCGCGATGGGCTTCGCCCTGGTCATCGTGCTGATGGTGGCGGGCACCATGAACATGAGCGAGATCGTGCTCAGCCAGGGCCGCGGCAGCATGGCCGACGCCGGCCTGGGCCTGCTGAGCTGGAACTGGCTGCCGCTGTTTCCGGTGTTCATCGTCTATTTCATCGCCGGCCTGGCCGAGACCAACCGCCACCCGTTCGACGTGGTCGAGGGTGAGTCCGAGATCGTGGCCGGCCACATGATCGAATATTCGGGCATGTCGTTCGCGATGTTCTTCTTGGCCGAATACGCCAACATGATCCTGGTGAGCATGTTGTGCGTGCTGCTGTTCCTGGGCGGCTGGCTGCCGCCGTTCGCCTTCCTCGATTTCATCCCCGGCTGGATCTGGCTGGCGATCAAGGTGTTCGTGGTCGTCACCATGTTCCTGTGGGTGCGCGCCACCTTCCCGCGCTACCGCTATGACCAGATCATGCGGCTGGGCTGGAAGATCTTCATCCCGATCACGCTGATCTGGCTG
>JANNMP010000679.1:0-5963 GCA_031398015.1 Burkholderiaceae bacterium | reverse complement strand
GGCGTCGTCGAACTGGCCACCAGCCATGCACGCCTGGTCAGCGACATGGCCGCACAGCAGCCCGGCACACGCTGGACGCTGCAGTATTCACCCGAGATGTTCTCCGGCACCGAGCTGGCCTTTGCCAAGCGCGTGGTCGATGCGGTGACGGATGTTTGGCAGCCCACGCCTGCGCACAAATGCATCATCAACCTGCCCTCGACGGTGGAGCACAGCACGCCCAACATCTTTGCCGACATGGTGGAGTGGATGCACCGCCACCTGGCGCGGCGGGACTGCATCGTGCTGTCGATCCACCCCCACAATGACCGCGGCACCGGCACGGCAGCGGCCGAGCTGGCGCTGATGGCCGGCGGTGACCGCATCGAGGGCTGCCTGTTCGGCAACGGCGAGCGCACCGGCAATGTCGATGTGGTGAACCTGGCGCTGAACCTCTACACCCAGGGCGTGCATCCGGGCCTGGATTTCAGCGACATCGACGCCGTGCGCCGCACCGTGGAGCATTGCAACCAGCTGCCGGTACACCCGCGCCACCCGTATGTGGGTGACCTGGTCTACACCTCGTTCTCAGGCTCGCACCAGGTCGCGATCAAGAAGGCCTTCGGTGCCCGCCGCGAGGGCGAAATCTGGGACATGCCCTACCTGCCGATCGACCCCAAGGACCTGGGCCGCAGCTACGACGCGGTGATCCGCGTCAACAGCCAGTCGGGCAAGGGTGGCATCAGCTACCTGCTGGAAACCGACCACGGCCTGGAGCTGCCGCGCCGGCTGCAGATCGAGTTCTCGCAGGCAGTGCAGGCGGTGATGGACGTGCAGGGCAAAGAGCTGAGCTCGGCCGACATCTGGGCCCTGCTGCAGCAGGCCTACCACCTGGGCGACGGCGAGGTGCTGATCAGCGACCAGCACATTGACGAGCTGGCCGACGGCCGGGTGCGGCTGTCGGCCCGGCTGCGCGCCGCAGGCGTGCAACTGGCGCTGGCCGGTGACGGCAACGGCCCGGTCGATGCCTTCGTGAATGCGCTGCAGCGCGCCAGCGGTGTGGCGCTGGCCGTGCTGGACTACCACGAGCATGCCATCGGCACCGGCGCCGGTGCCCGCGCGGCGGCCTATCTGGAGCTGCGCGTCGCCGATACTCACACGCTGTTTGGCGTGGGCATCGACGGCAACATCGTCACCGCGTCGATGAAGGCGGTGGTCTCGGGCCTGCTGCGCAGTGGCGCAGCGCTGGTGCCAGCGCAAGCCACCGCCAACGCCTGAGCCACACCCCTGCAGGAGCACACCATGGCCGACCAGCTGATCATCTTCGACACCACCTTGCGTGACGGTGAGCAGTCGCCCGGCGCGTCGATGACACGCGATGAAAAGCTGCGCATCGCGCGCCAGCTCGAGCGGCTGCGGGTGGACGTGATCGAGGCCGGTTTCGCCGCGTCGAGCAATGGTGACTTCGAGGCGGTGAAGGCGATCGCCAACCACATCAAGGAGTCGATCGTCTGCTCGCTGGCACGCGCCAACGACCGCGACATTGCACGTGCCGCCGAGGCGCTGGTGGGCGCCAGGCGCGCGCGCATCCACACCTTCATCGCCACCAGCGCGCTGCACATGGAAAAGAAGCTGCGCATGACACCCGAGCAGGTGCATGAGCAGGCCAGGCAGGCGGTGCGCTTTGCGCGCAACCTGTGCGACGACATCGAGTTCAGCCCCGAAGACGGCTACCGCTCGGACATGGATTTTCTGTGCCGGGTGCTGGAGACGGCCATCAAGGAAGGTGCGACGACATTGAACATCCCCGACACCGTGGGTTATGCGGTGCCCGAGCTGTACGGCGAGTTCATCCGCACGCTGCGCGAGCGGGTGCCCAACAGCGACAAGGTGGTGTGGAGCGTGCATTGCCACAACGATCTGGGCATGGCGGTGGCCAACTCGCTGGCGGGGGTGAAGATCGGCGGCGCGCGCCAGGTCGAATGCACCATCAACGGCCTGGGTGAACGGGCCGGCAACACCTCGCTGGAAGAGATCGTGATGGCGGTGAAGACCCGGCGTGATTACTTCAACCTGGACCTCAACATCGACGCCACGCAGATCGTGCCGGCCTCGCGTTTGGTCAGCCAGACCACTGGCTTTGTGGTGCAGCCCAACAAGGCGGTGGTGGGGGCAAATGCGTTTGCGCATGCCAGCGGCATCCACCAGGACGGCGTGCTCAAGGCGCGTGACACCTACGAGATCATGCGCGCCGAGGATGTCGGCTGGGCCGCCAACAAGATCGTGCTGGGCAAGCTGAGCGGGCGCAATGCCTTCAAGCAGCGGCTGCAGGAGCTGGGCATCGAGATGCAGAGCGAGGCCGACATCAACACCGCGTTTGCCCGCTTCAAGGACCTGGCAGACCGCAAGTCCGAAATCTTCGATGAAGACATCATTGCGCTGGCCAGTGACGAAAGCGTGGCGCGTGAACATGAGCACTTCCGCCTGGTGTCGCTGCGCCAGCATTCCGAGACCGGTGAGCGCCCGCATGCTGCTGTGGTGTTTGCCGCCGGTGAGGTGGAGCACAGCGCCGAAAGCGACGGCAACGGTCCGGTCGACGCCAGCCTGAAGGCGATCGAGAGCAAGGTCGGAAGTGGCGCCGAACTGGTGCTGTATTCGGTCAATGCCATCACCAGCGGCAGCACAGAATCGCAAGGCGAAGTGACGGTTCGTCTGCAGCACGGAGGCCGCGTGGTCAACGGTGTGGGCGCCGATCCCGACATCGTGGTCGCGTCAGCCAAGGCCTATCTGGCAGCCCTGAACAAGCTGTTCTCCAAGCAGGAACGGGTGGCGGCTCAGGGGTGAGGGAATCACTTTACAAAACACGCGCAAGTTTTTGATCTTGCGCATGTTTTTTCTGTGGCCTACACTTGCGGCGCGTTGGTTGCCAAACTGTCCCTGCCTGGATTCCCATGAAACTGACCGTGCCGATGCTGCTTTGGGTGCTGTGCTTGGCACTGACTGTTGCTGCGCCTGCCGAAGCCAGGCGCGAGAGCCTGCGCAACAACGCTGCCAAAGCCAGCAAACCCGCACAGTCAGCGGCCAGCACAGCGGTGCGCCGCGCCGCTGAACGCCGGCCGGCAGCGCTGGGCGTCAAAGTGCGTGCTGCGCAGGCTGAGCGTGTGGTCGGGGTGCGGCTCGGCCGGTTCCAGCGCGTCGTGCCGCCGCCGGTGGTGCTGGCGCGGCCCAGCATGGGCCAGATGCTGGGCTTGCACGACAGCGGTGACGCGCTTGACCTGAAGTCCAGCGTCGCATTGGTTGTTGACCAGGACACCAACGAAGTGCTGTTCAGCAAGAACCCTGGCGCCGTGTTGCCGATCGCATCCATCACCAAGCTGATGACGGCCCTGGTGGTGGCTGAATCTCGCCAGCCCCTGGACGACGTGCTGACGATCACCCAGGACGACATCGACACCGAAAAAGGCAGCCGCTCACGCCTGGCGGTGGGCACCCAGCTGACACGCGGTGAGATGTTGCACCTGGCACTGATGTCGTCGGAAAACCGCGCCGCCAATGCGCTGGGCCGGCACCATCCAGGCGGCCTGCCGGCCTTTGTCAATGCGATGAACCGCAAGGCCGCGTTGCTGGGCATGCGCGACACGCATTATGTCGAGCCCACCGGCCTGTCCAGCCGCAACCAGAGCAGCGCGCAAGACCTGGCGGTGCTGGTGCGGGTGGCGCACCAGCTGCCGTTGCTGCGCGAGTTGTCGACCTCGCATGAGGCGCAGGTGGCCGTGGGCCCGCGCATGCTGCAGTTCCGCAATTCCAACGGCCTGGTGAACAACCCGCTGTGGGAGATCGGCTTGCAGAAGACCGGCTACATCGCCGAGGCTGGCCGCTGTGTCGTGATGCAGGCCCAGATGGCCGGCCGCAAAGTGATCATGGTGCTGCTGGATTCGACCGGCAAGTATTCACGCATGGGCGACGCCGAGCGCATCCGCAAGTGGCTGGGTGAGGCGGCAGTGCTGCCGGTGGTGGCACCTGTGGCGCGGCTGTCCTGACGGGTCTGGCCTCGGCGCAGCCTCAGGCTGCGCTGTGGCCCAGCGCATCGGAGATCAGCGCAGCCGTGTCACGCACACGGTCGGCCCAGGATTCTTCCAGCCGGTCGGCCGGCGCCGAGATCGACAACCCGGCCACCAGCCGGCCTTGGTCGTCATGGATGCCGGCGGCCAGGCAGCGCACACCCAGCTCCAGTTCTTCGTCGTCGCGCGCCAGCCGGTTCTGCCGCACCAGGGCCAGCTCACGTTCCAGCCGGGACAGGTCGGTGATGCTGTTGCGGGTGTGGCCCGACAGGCCGGTGCGCGCCGCATAGGCACGCAGGCGCTGCGGGTCCTCTTGGGCCAGGAACAGCTTGCCCACCGACGTGAGGTGCAGCGGCGCGCGCCCGCCAACCGCCCGCACCACCTGCATGCCTGAGCGCTCACTGTAGGTGCGCTCGATGTAGACGATCTCGTCGCCCTGGCGCACCGACAGGTTCACCGGCTGGTGGGTCAGCTTGTGCAGCTCGCGCATCGGGCCGATGGCGGCGTCGCGCACGTCCAGCCGGGTCTTGACCAGGTTGCCCAGCTCCAGCAGGCGCATGCCCAGGCGGTAGCTGCCGGCCTCGGGCCGGTCGACATAGCCGCCAATGGCCAGGTCGTTCAAGATGCGGTGGGCGGTAGACGGGTGCAGGCCGGTGCGATCGCTCAGCAGCTTCAGTGACACCGGGTCAGCATGCGCGGCCAGTTCATCGAGCAGCGAGAACATGCGCTCGATGACTTGGATGGCAGGTTTCTGCCCTTCTTTGGCGGTGCTCATGGCAGGTGCGTTGGTTGCCGGTATTTTGCATGGCGAAACCGCAGCGTGCATCGTGGACTGTGGCTGCGCGCCTCAACGCCCCGGGTGCAAGCTGTCGGCAGCGGCCAGCCCGCTGCGCACCGCGCCTTCCAGCGTGGCGGGGTAGGGCCCTTGCACATGGTCACCAGCGGCCATCAAGCCGGGCGCAATGGCCTGGGCCGGCCGCAGCAATGCCGGGGTGCAGGCAAAGGTGGCGCGGCGTTCAGCGGCGATGTGCACCAGCACCTGGTCGTCCGGCCCAATGAAGGCGCCGGGAAAGGCAGCACGCGCCTGCGCCAGCAGGGCCTGGCCGCAGGCCGCCAGGCCGTCTTGCAGCCACGGCGCAGCACTGCTGGCCACCAGCGTCCACAGACCGGCCGATGCCGCGTCATGGTGGATCTGGCCCAGGTTGAAGGCGAATTGCGCCGGCACCTGCGGCCCGCCGCGCAACGCCAGCATTGGCTGCGCGCTGTGCAGACCGGCATCACGCAACCAGGCGGTGACGATCGGCTCGTAGCGCAGCGCCGCAGCCGCTGCCGCCCACGCCGGGTTGACGCCGGTGCAAAGGCGTGCAGCCTCGGTGGCGCTGCAGGCCAGCACCACGGCGTCGAAACTCTGGCCGTCCAGCTGCCAGCCTCTGCCGGCAGCGGCCAGCGTGCTGACGCGGTGGCCCGCGTGCAGGCTGGCGCCGGCCGCGCCCAGCCAGTGCCAGGCCGGCGCGGGCAGCAGGGCCGACAGCGGCGCGCGCGCCACCAGCAGGTCGGCACTGCCACGGCCGGCGAACAGCGCGTCGTGCAGCACACGCAGGAACACGCTGGCGCTGGCGCCGGCCATCGGCGTGTTCAGCGCCGCCACGCACAGCGGCTCGATCAGGTCGTGCTGCACTGTGGGGGGCAGCGTCGCGCACAGCTGCTGCACGGTCAGGCCGGCGGGGCAGGCGAAGCGCCGCCGCCACCAGCGCGTGGCGGTCACCAGCAGCGCCAGCCGGTCCGGCCATGGCCAGTGGTTTGCCGCCAGCACTGCACGCACAAAGGCCGGCAGCGGTGCGCCGGGCGGCAGGCGCAGGCCGCTGCCATCGGCGCCCACCAGCGCCAGTGGCTGGCGCAGCAGCAGCGCGCCAGGGTCGGCAC
>JANNMP010000628.1:0-5073 GCA_031398015.1 Burkholderiaceae bacterium | reverse complement strand
GACGGCCAGCAGCGCAGCGGCCAGCCCGCCAGCAAGACGCTGGCGCTGCACCGCCACATCTACGCCGCAGCGCCGCAGGCGCATTGCGTGCTGCACACGCACAGCACGCACCTGGTGGCGCTCAGCCTGGCCGCGCCCGGTCTGGGCGTTTGGCGGCCCGACGCGGTGCTGCCGCCGTTCACACCGTACTTCGTGATGAAGGTCGGCCGGGTGCCGCTGCTGCCGTACCACCGGCCAGGTGACCCGGCGGTGGGCGCGTTGGTGTCGGCGCTGATCAGCCAGGCACACGCCCAGGGCGCGCCGATCCGTGCCGTGCTGCTCGACCGCCTGGGGCCGATGCTGTGGCACGCCAGCCCGGCCCAGGCCATGGCCGCGCTGGACGAACTGGAAGAAACCGCCCGGCTGTGGTTGATGAGCACACCGCGGCCCATGCCATTGAACGCAGCCCAGCTCGACGAGCTGTGCCAGACCTTCGGTGCCTGCTGGTTCCTGCCTTGAAAGCCCCACCCATGCCCCGCTTTGCCGCCAACCTGTCGATGCTGTACCCCGAGCATGGCTTCATTGACCGCTTTGCCGCAGCGGCGGCTGACGGCTTCGATGCGGTCGAATTCCTGTTCCCCTACGCCGTGCCTGCAACCGAGCTGGCCCGGCGCCTGCAGGACCTGGGCCTGACCCAGGCGCTGTTCAACGCCCCACCCGGTGATTTCGAGCGTGGCGAGCGTGGCCTGGCCTGCCTGCCAGACCGGGTGGACGAGTTCCGCCGCGGCTTTCTCGATCACGCCCTGCCCTATGCCACTGCGCTGGGCTGCCGCCGCGTGCATGTGATGGCCGGCCTGGTCCCCGCCGGCACCGACCGCGCCGCGCTGGATGCCTGTTATGCCACCAACCTGGCCTGGGCAGCGCAGCAGGCAGCGCCGCACGGCGTGGCGGTATTGATCGAGCCGATCAACACCCGCGACATGCCTGGCTACCTGCTCAATTTGCAAGCCGACGCCCATGCCCTGGTGCAAGCCATCGGCGCGCCGAACCTGCAGGTGCAGATGGACCTGTACCACTGCCAGATCATGGAAGGCGATCTGACCGTGAAGCTGCGGGCGCACCTGGGCGCGGCCGGCGGCAGCCGGGTGGGCCACATCCAGATCGCCGGTGTGCCCGACCGCCATGAACCCGACGCCGGTGAGCTGCACCACCCGCACCTGTTCACCGAGATCGATGCGCTGGGCTACAGCGGTTTTGTCGGCTGCGAATACCGCCCGCGCGACAGCCGCCCCGGCGGCACATCGGCCGGCCTGGCCTGGCTGCGCCAATGGCGTGCGCAGCGCGCTTGACCAGAAGGCGCCGCCGCCAAGCCTGATCAGAAGGCCCGCACCGCATCCGCGAGCAGGCCGGTGATCGGCACCACGGCAGTGGCATGCGGCACGGCGTCGCTGCTCCAGATGTGGCGCACGCCAGCGCCGTGCAGCTGGGCCACGGCGTCGCCGACGAACAGGCCGTGGGTGACGGCCACATCGACGCTGGCCGCCCCCGCCGCCAAGGCTGCCGTGGCCGCCTCCAGCAGCGTGCGGCCGGTGCTGGCCACGTCGTCCATCAGCACCACGGCGCGGCCCTGCAGCGGCAGCGCTGGCAGGGCCACCCGCACCTCGCGGTCACCCAGGCGCTGCTTGTGGCAGACCGCATGGTCCAGGCCCATGGCGCGGCCGGCGGCGGCCACCCATTGCAGCGCTTCTTCGTCGGGGCCCAGCAGCAGTGCGCCGGGCACCTGGCGCGCCACCCAGGCGCCCAGCAGCGGCGCGGCGCTCAAGGCCTGGCTGCGGCAGTGCGGCATCACCTCGTCCAGCGAGGCGATGCGGTGCAGGTGCGGGTCAACGGTGATCAGCCCGTCCACCTGGCTGGCCAGCAGCGCGGCAATGTGGCGCTGGCTCACCGCCTCGCCGGGGCTGAAGGCCATGTCCTGGCGCATGTAGGCCAGGTACGGCGTGACCAGCAGGATCTGCTGCGCACCCAGCGCCCGCGCGGCCGGCACGGTGATCAGCAGCTCCACCAGCTTGTGGTGCGGCTGGTGCAGGCCGCGCAGCAGCAGCAATTGCGCCGGCAGCACGGGTGGCAGGCGCAGCTTGCTTTCACCGTCTGGAAAGCGGTGGCGCTGCACCAGCGCCCAGGGCGCGCCCAGCGCCTGGGCCAGGGCCTGCGCCGCGGCAGCCTCGTCGTCAAAGGCCAGCAGCATGCCGGGGGTCATCGTTGGGCCTTTCATGCGTGCGCAGAGTTCTACCTGCGCCCGAGCAGCGAATGTCCAGAAGTGCAGATGGCGCTGTGCATCGCCCAATGTATGCCGTTAGCGCTTGCGACCGCCCGACAACTGCGTCTGCACCAGACCCGCCGCAACCTTCAAAGGCCCCCGGGGTCAGGCAAGCGGCCGGCGGAAATCCTCAAAGTGCACACGCTGCGGGTTGAACATCCACCAAAGAAAGGCCGCCAGCAGCGCCAGCGGCACCGACGCGGCAAGATGGAACTGGTCTGCCACGGCCAAGCCTGCGGCAACCTCGGCGTGTGCGCTGACCAGCCAGGCCAGCGCCGCACACAACAGCAGCATCAAGGTGCCGAGCAAGACCAGCCCAACGCGGTGAAAGCGCGCCAGCATGGCTGCGGTGGTGAACAGGTAAGCCATGGTGATCAGTGCGGCCATCAGCAAATCAGGCAGGTAGCGCGCCAGGTCGATGCTGCAGTCTGGCCATGCCTCGCACCCATACAAGTGCTTGAAATAGTGGGTGATGACGCGAAACGGCACCCATGTCATCAGCATGGCCAGCGAGTACGTCAAGCACAAGGCGGCGTCCTCGGCCGCGCGCTGGCGCAGGCGTTCTGTCATCGGGTCACGCAACCGTACGGCGGCAAAGTATGCAGCCATGACGATGCCGGATATGCCCAACCATGCCAGCACCGCGAACGACAACCGATAAGCCCAGGCGGTCCAGGAGTCCGGCACGCCAAGTTCAGTCCTCTTGGCATCGACCAGCACCTGCTGGAAGTTCGGCTGGAACTGTGACCGTTCACGCAAGTAGGCCGGGTCCGCCAGACCCCGGTAGATCGGCACGGTCAGGTAGAACAGGATGTTGGGCCAACACTTGTCGCGCAACCAAAATGGATCACCTGTCTGCGCCATTCTGTCGCGCAGCAGGCCCTGACCGTCATAGCTGGCGAGGCCAGGCAGCAATGTGAGCGTGGCCAACGCAGGTGCACGCGCACAGTCTGGCGCCAGGCGAGGATGCACAGTCCAGGGCACTTGTTGCGGATGCCCGACCTCCACCTGCCAGATCGCAGCAGCCAGTGCGCTGCTGACCAGCACAGGAGCCAGGTAGCGCAGGCGCGAGCTCAAGCGGCGTGCGCGCAAAACCCCATCGGCCAGCACCGCAAATGGCCTGTACAAGCCCAACAACAGGAACGGCAGGAACAGGATCGGCCAGATGAATAATGCCGACCAGATGCGCGCCATGCCCCACCAGGCTGCCCAGCCGTACTCGATGGCGCCGACCACATTCGGCAACACGGCACAAGCCAGGTAGGCCAAAACCGCCAACACAAGATAGACCCGTCGCCAGCGCTGCCCGCCGCGTTGCGATGCGATGAACTGCGGCATGCGCTCACGCAGCGTGGCCGCAAGGCTGTCAACGCGAACGTTTGCGCTGATGGGCACGCCCTGTTGGTGGCTGAACGCCTGAATCTGCATTGGCAGCTGTCGCTCCGCAGGCATCTCGGCACCATCCACTTGCAACGCCAGGATGTCCTTGTCGTGGTTCAGCGCCGCTCGAACTTCACGGCCCACCACATCGTTTGCGCCCGCTGCGGACGACAGTTCAGTCCAGCGATTGCCCACCAGCGCGACGAACAAGTCACAGTCCTCGATGGCCTGGTTCAACCGCTGGGGCCAGTCGTCCTGGGCATGAACACCGGATTGCGGGTCGCGGTCGACAAACACGTCAGAGAAGCCCAGCGCCAGCAGCGCGGCCTTGACACGCTGGGGCAGACCCTCGTGCATGGCAATTGCAGCGGCAGCCGGCGGTGCAGCGGGCATGAAGCTGTCCAGTCGCCGATAGCAGACGAAGGCAACCGACCCAAGCTGCAACGGCCGTATGTCATGCAGCGGCTTGGCAACCAAGCCAGCGGCGCCGCCGTGCAGCCTGGCAACCAGCGCGCTGTGCAGCTGCATGGCCATCGCGCGGCGCTCGGACTGACCGCTGGCGTGCGCGGGCAACAGGTCCACCTGAACGGTCAGCCGATCGGCCTTGGCCACCCGCCACACGCTCTGCAACAAGCTGGTGGCACCGACGTAGTGGATGCTCGGGCTGTGGCCGTGCCTGGCGTCGGCATAACGCAGCAGGGCAGGCTGTATCGGGGTGGCAGTGGCGATCGCGGCCTGAATCAGGTTGGCGTGAAAGGCCGTGGGTCCTGGGCCGGCGCCGACTGCGCCCTCGGGAAACACCGCCACGGTGTCGCCAGCGCTGAGAGCCTGGGCGACTGCATGCACCACCCGCAGTGCATCGCGCTTGCGCTCGCGGGCGATGAACAAGGTGCCTGCGCCCTTGACCAGCCAACCCAGCAGCGGCCAGCGCAGCACTTCTGCCTTGGAAACGAAACGCGCCTGCGGCACGGCCGCATGCAGCGCCGCAATGTCGAGCCAGGAGACATGGTTGGCCACCAGCAGCGACGCACCGGGCTGCGGCGCACCGCGCACCTGCAGAGCCACGCCTGCGGCGCGCAGCAAGCCGGCTGACCACCACTGGATGCGGGCCTGGCGACCGGCTGCATCCAGCGACGGAAAGCGCAGCGCCATCAACAACATGCCGTGCAAGAGGTGCACCACCAGGCGCACCAGGCGCCAGACTGCGCGCAGCGCCGTCGGCGCGCTGCTCATCGGCCAGCCGTTGGCGCCGCTTGGGCGTCGTAGGCCACCGTGCCCGCCACCAGCGTGGCACGCACCCGACCCGGCAGCGCGGTGCCGGTGGCGTCGAACGCAAACGGTGTGTGCTGTCCCTGGCTGATCAACGCGCCGGGCACCACCGCCCAGGTGGCCGCAGG
>JANNMP010000613.1:0-5802 GCA_031398015.1 Burkholderiaceae bacterium | reverse complement strand
CCCGGCCGCAGGCCGCGCAGCCGGGCTGGTAGGCTCGTTGCATGCTTCAACCGCCCTGCGGGGCAAGGAGATACCGATGATCGGCCGCTGGTTTCGACGCTTGCTCACCCTGGCGCTGCTGCTGCTGGTGGGCGCGGCGCTTGCTGCCTGGGTCTATGCCCAGCGGGTGCTGCCGCCCACCGACGGCACGCTGGCCCTGGCCGGCGCGCGTGCGCCGCTGCAGATCGTGCGCGATGTGCATGGCATCCCCAGCATCCGCGCGGCCAGCGTTCGCGACGCGATGTTCGGCCTGGGCGTGGCCCATGCGCAAGACCGGCTGTGGCAGATGGAGACACACCGGCGCATCAGCGCCGGCCGCCTGGCCGAGGCATTCGGTGACGGCGCGCTGGACACCGACCGCTTCTTGCGTGTGCTGGGTGTGCGCCGGGCGGCGGCAGCGCAATGGGCCCAGGTGTCACCGGCATCGCGTGAGGCGCTGCAGGCCTATGCCGATGGGGTGAATGCGGTGATGGCCAGCCAACGCGCACGGCCGCCCGAGTTCATCATCCTGGGCATCCAGCCCGAGCCCTGGACACCCGAGGACAGCCTGGCCTGGGCGATCATGATGGCCTGGGACCTGGGCGCCAACTGGCACACCGAGCTGATCCGCCTGCGCCTGGCACTGAAGCTGCCAAAAGAACGCATCGACCAGCTGCTGCCACCGTACCCGGGCGATGCCGTGCCCCCATCGATGGACTACGCCGCCTTCTACCGCGGCCTGAAGCTCGACAACCAGCAGGCGCTGGCTGAGCCAAACCTGCTGCGCCTGCTGGCCGCGGCGCCCGAGAGCGAGGTCGAGGGCACGGGCTCCAACCACTGGGTGCTGGCCGGCAGCCGCAGCACCACCGCCAAGCCGCTGCTGGCCAGTGACCCGCACCTGAAGCTGTCGACCCCGGCGCTGTGGTACTTCGCCCGCATCGAGGCGCCGGGCCTCAACGTGGCCGGTGCCACGATGCCCGGCCTGCCCGGCGTGGTGATGGGCCAGAACCAGCACATCGCCTGGGGCTTCACCAACACCGGGCCCGATGTGCAGGACACCTATCTCGAGCGCATCAAGCCCGACGACCCCAGCCAGTACCAGACACCCGATGGTTGGGCGCGGTTTGACACCCGCCAGGAGATCATCAAGGTCAAGGGCGGCGCCGATGTGCAGCTCACGGTGCGCAGCAGCCGCCATGGCCCGGTGTTGTCTGACGCGGTGCTGGCCGGCCTGGGTGACGACAGCGCCACCACGCTGGGCCCCAAGGCCCGGCCAGCCTATGTGGTGGCGTTGCGCTGGACCGGGCTGGACGTGGACACCGACCTGATGGCCGCCACGCTGGCGATGAATGCGGCCGGCTCGGTGGACGAATTCATCGGCGCGGCCAGCCGCTGGGTGGCGCCGATGCAGAACATGGCGGTGGCCGACGATGCCGGCCACATCGCGATGGTCTCGCCCGGCCGGGTGCCGCTGCGCAAGCCCGACAACGACCTCTCGGGCCTGGCGCCGGCACCGGGCTGGGACGCGCGCTATGACTGGGACGGCTTCGTCGCCGTCGACCAGCTGCCCCAGGTGCGAGACCCGCAGGCGGGCTTCATCTCCAATGCCAACCAGCGCATCACGCCACCCGATTACCCGCACTTCATCACCCACCATTGGGCGCTGCCGTTCCGCCAGCAGCGCATCGACCAGCTGATCGCCGCCCAGCCCACCCACAGCCTGGACGACCTGCGCCGCATGCAGGCCGATGTCAAGTCTCTGGCGGTGCAGCGCCTGTTGCCACGCCTGCAGCAGGCGCAATCGGCACACCCGCTGGCTGCGGCGGCCAAGGCCCAGCTGGCGGGCTTTTACGGCACGATGGCAGCCGACCGCGCCGCGCCCTTGCTGTACTGGGCCTGGCACCGCCACCTGACCCAGCTGGTGCTGACCGACGAGCTTGGCGCCCCGCTGTACGACCGGCTGCTGGGCCAGCGCGGTTACTTCGACTCCATCGAGGGCGTGCTGGAACGTGACGATGGCTGGTGGTGCGACAACAAGACCAGCACGCCGCTGGAAACCTGTGGCCAGCAAGTGGACGCCGCCTTCAGCGCCGCGCTGAACGAACTGCAGGCCTTGCAGGGCAGCGATGTGTCGGCCTGGCAGTGGGGGCGGGCGCACCAGGCGCGGTCAGAGCACCGGCCGTTTTCGCGCGTCAAGTGGCTGGCGCGCTGGTTTGAAGTGCGCACGCCGGTGGGCGGTGACAGCTACACGGTGAACGTGGCCCGCGTCAGCCTGAAAGCCGATGCCGCCACCGGCGAGTTCTACCTCGACGAACACGGCCCCAGCCTGCGGGGCCTGTACGACCTGGGCGACAAGGCCAACAGCCGCGTGGTGCACAGCAGCGGGCAAAGCGGCATCGTCTGGTCACCGCTGTACCGCAGCTTTGTCGAGCCCTGGCGCCAGGTGCAGGGCGTGCCGCTGTTTTTGCCGGCTGGGGCAGCAGTGCGCACGCTGGTGGTCAACCCGGCGCCTTGACGCAACGCCGCCAAGGTGTTGCTGGCCGGCCTGTCAGACCGGCCCGTAGACCTGCTTGCGCTGCGCGGTGTAGGCCCACCACGGTGCCGGTGCTGCACCGGCCATGAAGTCAGTGGCGGCCATGAAGGTGTCGAGCACACAGGGGTCTTGGCGCTTGCCGCTGTGCACACACAGCGCCTGGTACAGCGCATAGGCATCCCGCCCGGCCAGTTGCTGCGGATGCGCAATGCCCAGCGCGCGCAAATCAGCCGCCATCGCCGGGCCGATGTTGGGCAGCTGCTCCAGACGCTGGCAATCTCGGGCGGTGCTGGCTTTGGGTGACTTCAGCCGCTGCATGGCGCTACATGGCCGCCGGGTTGCGGATCAGGCCCACGGCAATGCCTTCGAGTTCAAAGCCATCACCCGGACCGACCACGATGGGCTGGAAATCGGGGTTCTCGGGCAGCAGCGTGATGCCCTGGCGGGTGCGTTGCAGGCGCTTGACCGTCACATCGTCACCGAGCCGGGCCACCACGATCTGGCCGTTGCGCGCCTCACTGGTTTTTTGCACGGCCAGCAAGTCACCGTCGAGGATGCCGGCGTCGCGCATGCTCAAACCACGCACACGCAGCAGGTAGTCGGGCCGGTTGGCAAACAGCGTGGCCTCGACGACATAGCTGCGGTCGACATGGGCCTGCGCCAGGATCGGGCTGCCGGCGGCCACCCGGCCCACCAATGGCAGCGTCAACTGCATCAGCCCCGGCAGCGCCAGCGAGAACTGCTTGTTGCGGCTGGCGTTCAGCGCCCGCAAGGCGTCAGAGCGAAGCCGGATGCCACGTGAGGTGCCGCCCACCAGCTCAATCACGCCCTTGCGCGCCAGCGCCTGCAAATGCTCTTCAGCCGCGTTGGCCGATTTGAAGCCAAGCTGGGTGGCGATCTCGGCCCGGGTGGGCGGCGCGCCGGTGCGCTCGATCGCGCTTTGCACCAAGTCCAGAATCTGCTGCTGGCGGGCGGTGAGTTTGGGGCTGTCGTCGATGAGGTGGTCCATGGTGGTCGCCTGAGGTTTCATCCAGTGGCTGTATTTTCATCCATGTCAGGGCTGCATGACAAGCACCAATGAAGTTTTGGCCGACACCGTGGTGTTGCTCGGCACTGGCGGCACGATTGCCGGCGCCGCGGCACGGGCCGGTGACAACGTCGGCTACACCGCCGCACAGCGCAGCGTGGCAACGCTGCTGGCAGCCGTGCCGGCGCTGGCGGCAATGCCGATCGAGTGCGAGCAAGTGGCCCAGCTCGACAGCAAGGACATGGATGCCAGCACCTGGCAGGCGCTAGCGCGACGCGTGGCCCACCACCTGGCGCGGGCCGATGTGCTGGGCATCGTCATCAGCCACGGCACCGACACGCTGGAAGAAACCGCCTGGCTGCTGCACCGCGTGCTGGCGCCACGCAAGCCGGTGGTGCTGGTGGCCGCCATGCGCCCAGCCACCGCGCTGGCGGCCGACGGGCCGCAGAACCTGCTGGACGCGGTGGCCGTGGCGCGCACGCCTGGCGCACGTGGTGTGGTGGCGGTGCTGGCTGGCCAGGTGCATGCGGCGGGCGCGGTACGCAAGCAGCACACCTACCGCGCCGACGCCTTCAGCTCGGGCGACGCCGGGCCGCTGGGCGTGGTGGAGGAGGGTGTGCTGCGCCGGTTCAGCGCCTGGCCAACGGGTGAGGCGCTGGGCCTCGCTGTGCTGGATGCGGACCCGGCCACATGGCCCTGGGTGGAGATCGTGACCAGCCATGCCGCCGCACGCGACGACGGCGTGCGTGCATTGCTGGCTGCTGGTGTGCAAGGCCTGGTGGTGGCCGGCACCGGCAACGGCAGCACCCACCAGGCGCTGCAGGCGGCGCTGGCCGATGCACAGGCCGCTGGAGTGCCGGTGTGGTTGTGCAGCCGCTGTGCGGCGGGCGTGGTGGTGCCCGCCGCCGGTCAGGCCGCAGGGCCAGCGGCGGGCATGTCGCCCTGGCAGGCCCGCCTGGCCCTGCAGTTGCTGCTGCTCAGCCAGCGCGGCGGCGGCTGAGCGCGTGGATGCCCAGCAGCATCGCCAGCCGCCCCGCCAGCATCAGCGCCAGCATCAGCGCGCACCCGCTGGGCCAGGGCACCGGCGGCGCGTCGCCGCTGCAGCGCTCGCTCAGACCACCGTCAGCGTCACGTCGATGTTGCCGCGCGTGGCATTGCTGTACGGGCACACCTTGTGGGCGGCAGCCACCAGTTGCTCGGCAGCGGCGCGCTCGAAGCCGGGCAGGCTGATGGCCATGGCCACCTGGATGCCGAAGCCGCCGGGGATCGGGCCGATGCCCACGGTGCTGGTGATGCTGACGTCGTCGGGCACCTTGACCTTCATGCCCGCGCCCACCGCCTTCATCGCGCCGATGAAGCAGGCGCTGTAGCCGGCGGCAAACAGCTGCTCGGGGTTGGTGCCGGCGCCACCGGTGCCACCCAGTTCACGCGGGGTGGACAAGTCCACCTTGAGCGCGTTGTCTGACGAGCTGGCGGTGCCGGTGCGCCCGCCGGTGGCGGTGGCGGTGGCGGTGTAGAGAATTTTGTCGAGTGCCATGGTCTGGGTCCTTGTTGCGGGTTGCTGGGGTTGCGGGGTGCAAAGGCAGCCCTGTTGCGGCAGGGCCTTGGGTGATGGTGGCCTCAGGCGGGTTGTGCCGCAGCCACCGGGGAAGAACCTGGATGCAGTTGCCGGCGCAGCTGGTGCAACTGCGCCGCCAGCTTGCCGATCTGCTGCAGATTGCAAGCCGTGGCGCAGGCAATGGCCTGGGGCACGGCCTGGGCTTGCTGGCGCAGCGTGCGGCCGGTGGCAGTCAGGCGCAACAGCACACGCCGCTCGTCGGCAGCGTCACGCAGGCGCTGCACCAGGTGCAGAAGCTCCAGCCGCTTGAGCAGCGGTGTCAACGTGCCAGAGTCGAGCGACAGCCGCGCGCCCAGTTGCGACACGGTGATGCCATCGGCTTCCCACAACACCAGCATCACCAGGTATTGCGGGTAAGTCAGGCCCAGCGGCGCCAGCAGCGGCTTGTAGGCCTTGGTCATGGCCAGTGACGCTGCATAAAGCGCAAAACACAGCTGGTGGTCCAGCGCCAGCCAATCGGTGTTGGCAGCGCTTGGGTGGTGCTTGGGCATGGCCATCAATGTATCGCGCAATTCAATTGCGCACAATTGAAATTGCATCTGAAATTACAGCCGAGATTGCACCTGAGATTGCACCTGAGATTGCACCTGAGATTGCATTTGGCGG
>JANNMP010000612.1:0-7397 GCA_031398015.1 Burkholderiaceae bacterium | reverse complement strand
CCTGGGCCAGGGTGTCGAAGTCACGCCCCTGGCGCGACAGGCCGTGCACACACACCAGCACCCGGGGGGTTGGCGGCGTGGCCCCATTCCCAGTAGGCCATGCGGTGCAGACCCTTGGCGCCCAGGCATTGCACATGCTTCAGGTGTGGCTGGGTTTGACTGTTCGATGGGCTGTCAGCCATGGCGCTTGGGTCTCCTTGCCCATAATCATCGCAGCAAGGCCTGACCCCACCATCCCACCCTTCGGAGATCTCCATGCTCAACGGCAAAACCGCCCTCATCACCGGCTCCACCAGCGGCATCGGCCTGGGCCTGGCGCTGCAACTGGCCAAACAGGGCGCCCACATCATGCTCAATGGCTTTGGCGACATCGACGGCGCCAGTGCAGCGGTGGCCAGGCTTGGTGGGCGGGTCAGCTACCACGGCGCTGACATGGGCAAGCCGGCCGAGATTGAGGCCATGGTGCGGGCCTGCGAGGCCGAGTTCGGCGCGGTGGACATCCTGGTCAACAACGCCGGCATCCAGCATGTGGCCAATGTTGAAGACTTTCCGCCCGCGCGCTGGGACGCGATCATTGCCATCAACTTGAGCAGCGCCTTCCACACCGTGCGCTGCGCCCTGCCCGGCATGCGGGCGCGCAACTGGGGCCGGGTGCTGAACATCGCCTCGGCCCATGGCCTGGTGGCGTCGGCGCAGAAGTCAGCCTACGTGGCGGCCAAGCACGGCCTGGTGGGCTTCACCAAGAGCGCGGCGCTGGAATGCGCCACCACCGGCATCACCCACAACGCCATTTGTCCGGGCTGGGTGTTGACGCCGCTGGTGCAAAAACAGGTCGACGACCGCGCCGCCGCCCAGGGCATCAGCAATGACGAGGCCAAGCGTGCGCTGCTGGCTGAAAAGCAGCCGTCGCTGCAATTCACCACACCCGAGCAGCTGGGGGAGCTGGCGGTGTTCCTGTGTTCGGCTGCTGCCGACAACATCCGTGGCGTGGCCTGGGCTGTGGACGGCGGCTGGACTGCGCAATAGTCGAGGCACCCCGCCGAGCCGATTCAGCGCGGTGACAGCTGGATGCTGCCGCTGACCGTCACGCTCACCGTCGTCTTGCCCGGCTCCACCGGCTGGGCTTCATCCACAGCCACAGCGCGCGCACCCATCGCCTGGGCGCGGAACATCGGCTGCTGCTGCCCGCCCATCTCGGCGCCGCTGACCGCCACCTCACGCAGGCTGTAGCTGCCAAAGCCGAACTGCTGGGCATGGGCCTCGGCGCGGGCCTTGAAACGGGCGATCGCCTGGGCCGACACCTCGGCCTCGACCTTGTCGCGCGCCTCGCGCGACAGGCCGAAGCCGACCCGCGCCACGGTCAGGCCAGTCAGCCGCCCTGCCAGTTGGCTGATGGCTGCGGTGTCACTGCCCTCGATCACCAGCTCGGCCCGGCCTTGCCAGCCGCTGATGGCCGCTGGCGCGCCCGGCTTGTTGCTGTAGCGCGGAAACAGGCTGAAGGCGCCGGTGCGCACCTCCAGCAGGCCTGGTCGGGCGGCTTTGCGGGCCTCGGTGAGCGCGGCGTCCAGCGCCTGGCGCAGCTGGCTTTGCACGGCGGCAGCGTCCGTGCCGTCACGGGTGGCCGACAAGGTGATGGCGATCAAGTCCTGCAGCACCTCGCGGCTGGCGTCGGCGCTCAAGTTCACCACGTTCTGCGGCGCTGATTGCAGCACCGCCAGCGGCGCGGGCTGGGCATGGGCGCCTGGCAGGCCGATCAAGGCGGCGGCCAACACGGGGCGCAAGGCAGTGAACAGGGTCATGGCGGTCATTCCAAATCAAGGCAAGGGCTGGACAACGGCAGCAGTGAAAAACCGCCCTGCCGTGGTTGACTTCACGGCCACCGACGGCGCGGCGGTCTGAGTTGTAACAGGCGGTCAAAAGCGGTGTTTTGCGACGGAACCCGGCGCACACAATGCCGCTGTTACAAATTGGGAGTCTCGCATGACCACGCCCGCCAATGCCCGCCCCGACCGCATTGCCGTCGTCGATGACGATGCCCGCATCCGCGACCTGCTGCGTCGCTACCTCACGCAAGAAGGCTTCGAGGTGTTGCTGGCCGAAGACGGCAAGGCACTGAACCGGCTGCTGACGCGCGAGAACATCGACATGATCGTGCTTGACCTGATGCTGCCGGGCGAAGACGGCCTGTCGATCTGCCGCCGCCTGCGTGCGGCCAATGACAGCACGCCGATCATCATGCTCACCGCCAAGGTGGAAGACGTGGACCGCATCGTCGGCCTGGAAGTGGGCGCCGACGACTACCTGCCCAAGCCGTTCAACCCCCGTGAGCTGCTGGCCCGCATCCATGCCGTGCTGCGCCGGCGGCCGGCGCAAGAGGCGCCCGGTGCGCCCAGCAAAGAGGCCCAGGTGGTGAACTTCGGGCCGTTCGAGTTTGATTTGTCGCTGCGCCGGCTCACCAAGGACAGCGAGCCCATTGCGCTGACCACCGGCGAGTTTTCGATGCTCAAGGCCCTGGTGCGCCACCCGCGCCAGCCCTTGTCGCGCGACAAGCTGGCGCAACTGGCGCGCGGGCGCGACTTCGAGCCGTTTGACCGCAGCCTGGATGTGCAGGTGTCGCGCCTGCGCAAGCTGATCGAGCCCGACCCGTCGCAACCGCGCTACATCCAGACCGTGTGGGGTGTGGGTTATGTGTTTGTGCCCGATGGCGCGGGTTGACCAGCTGTCACCGGCCGCCGCGGGCTTGCGGTGTACGCTGCGCCTTTTTTGACGATCAGGTTCTCCCTTGACCCAGCAGAAGGTGGCGCTCAGCCTGTTCTGGCGCACGTTCTTCCTGTTGCTGCTGCTGTTGGCCGCCACCGTGGCGGCGTGGGCCTTTGCGGCGCGGGCCATCGACGCCGGCGCCTGGCTGGGCCCGCGCAACGTGCCGCACTTGCAGAGCCTGGTTCGCCTGGGCACCGAGGCACTGCGCCATGGCGACCGCGCCAACCGCCCGGCCTTGCAGCGCGCATTGGCCCAGCGCGAAGGCCTGCTGCTGCAGCCGCGCAACGTCACCGACGTCTGGACCACGCCGGCCGAAGGCGACAGCATGGCCAGGCTGGCCAATGAACTGCGCCGCAAGCTGGGGCCCGAGCTGGTGGTGGCCAACAGCGTCAACGGCAGCCCCGGCCTGTGGTTCGGTTTTGTGGTCGAGCGCGAGGCCTGGTGGCTGCAAGCACCACCCGCGCTGGTGCCGGTTGCACCCGACAAGCGTGATCTGCTGTGGGTGGCCGGCGGTGTGCTGGCCACGCTGGCGGGTGCGGTGTTGCTCGCCCAGCTGATCAACCGGCCGCTGCGCCAGCTGAGTTTTGCCGCCAGCCGCATCCGCGGCGGTGAATTCGATTCAAGGCTGGACGAGACCACCATCACCAGTGAAATCCGCGAGGTCAACATGGGTTTCAACCGCATGGCGCGTGAGCTGGCCAAGGTCGAAGAAGACCGCGCCGTGATGCTGGCCGGCATCAGCCATGACCTGCGCACGCCGCTGGCGCGGCTGCGGCTGGAAGCCGAGATGAGCGTGATCGATGACGAGGCGCGCAGCAACATGGCCAGTGACATCGACCAGCTCGACGCCATCATCGACAAGTTCATGGACTACGCCCGCCCGGGTGAAACCCATGTGCGCGCGGTGCTGCTGTCCAAGCTGATCGACAAGGAGGCGGCGTCGTTCCGCGACCCATCCGAGATCCGCGTCACATCACGCGTGGCGATCGACCTGGAAGTGCTGGCCGACGAAGTGGAGCTGGGCCGCGTCTTCAGCAACCTGTTCGAGAACGCACGCCGCTACGGCCGCACCACCGACACCGGCATCGCGATGGTGACGGTGAGCTACACCCGCACCGGCGGCTGGGTGATCTGCACCGTGCGCGACCACGGCCCCGGCGTGGCGCCCGAGAAGCTGGGCCAACTGACGACACCATTCTTCCGCGGCGACGCCGCCCGCACCGCTGCCACCGGCGCCGGCCTGGGCCTGGCCATCGTCGACAAGGCAATGCAGCGCATGGGCGGCCAGGTGGAAGTGGCCAATGCGCCTGAAGGTGGGCTGGTGGTGCATTTGCGGCTGCGCCACGCGCGCCAGGCGCGGCCCGGCGCGCCGCGCATCTCGGGCTGAGGTTGTGACGCGGCTCAGCCGCGTTGCAGCAGGCACACCGCGCGGGCCTCGATGGCGCGGCCCTCGCCCACCGGGCCCAGTGTCTCGGCGGTCTTGGCCTTGACGTTCACCTGGCCGGCGTCCAGCCCCAGCAGCGTAGCAATGCGCAAGACCATCGCCGGGATGTGCGGCGCCAGCTTCGGTGCCTGGGCCACGATGGTGCTGTCGATGTTGTTGATCAGCCAGCCGGCCGCTGCCACACGGCGCGCTGCTTCAACCAGCAGCACGCCTGAATCGGCACCTTTGAACTGCGGGTCGGTGTCGGGGAAGTGGCGGCCGATGTCACCCAGCGCGGCAGCGCCGAGCAGCGCGTCGGTGATGGCATGCAGCAGCGCGTCAGCGTCTGAATGGCCGAGCAAGCCGTGGCTGTGCGGGATGTTGATGCCACCCAGCACCAGCGGCCGGCCGGCCACCAGCTGGTGCACGTCCCAGCCCTCGCCGATGCGTTGTTGCGGCGCTGTCATGTCGCTTCTCCCCGGCTGGCCAGCAGCCGCTCGGCCAGCGCAAAGTCAGCCGGCCAGGTGACCTTGAGGTTCTCGTAGTCGCCCAGCACCAGCCGGGGCGCGTGGCCCAGCGCCTCAACCGCGCTGGCCTCGTCGGTGGCTTGCGCGCCGCCGCCGGCCAGCGCCCGCGCCAGCAGGCCCAGGCGGAACATCTGCGGCGTCTGCGCCAGCCATTTGCTGCTGCGGTCGATGCTGGCCTGCACACGGTCCCCGTCTGCCAGCTTCAGGGTGTCGGCCAGCGGCAAGGCCAGCAGGCCACCCACGGCATCACCCAGGCAGGCGTCGATGAGCCGGTCGACCCAGGCCGGGCGCAGCAGGCAGCGGGCAGCGTCATGCACCAGCACCCAGTCGTGGGGCTGGGCGCCCTTTTCAAGCAGCACGGCCAGGCCGTTGGCCACGGTCTGGGCCCGGCTGGCACCGCCACAGGCGGCCAGCCAGGCGCTGGGGCCGCTGAAGCTGGGCAGAAGGCGCTGGAACTGCGCATCGCCCGGGGCCAGCACCACCAGCGTGGCGGCCAGGCGCGGCACCTGTGCCAGCGCGGCCAGCGTGTGCGCCACCAGCGGCAGGCCGGCCACCGTCTGGTATTGCTTGGGGCCGGCCACCCCGGCACGGCTGCCATTGCCCGCACACGGCACCAGCGCAAAACAGCGGGGCTCTGCACTGCGGGGCATCGGATTCATGCAGCGGATTCTAGAATTCAGCCCTGTCACGCCCCCGAGCCAGCGCTCCGGGGCGTGTTGTTGTTTGCCGACCCAGCCGATCAGCCCATGCAATTGCCCACCATCGCCGCCGCCAAGCGCCTCACCCTGCCCCGGCCCACCGGCTCGGGCGATGCGCTGCTGCTGGCCCGGCTGGCACAGGCACGGGCGGCCGACAAACGGCTGCTGGCCATCGTCACCGCCGAGCCGGCCGACGCCCAGCGCCTGGCCGATGAGCTGCCGTTTTTTGCCCCCGGCCTGCGGGTGGCGCTGTTCCCGGATTGGGAGACCCTGCCCTACGACACATTCAGCCCGCACCAGGACTTGATCAGCGAGCGCCTGGCCACGCTGTGGCGGCTGCACACCGGCGAGGTGGACGTGGTGCTGCTGCCCGCCACCACGGCGTTGACACGGCTGGCGCCACCCAGCTTTCTGGCCGGCACCACCTTTGCCTTCAAGCAAAAGACCAAGCTCGACGAAGCAGCGCTCAAGGCCCAGCTGACGCTGGCCGGCTACAGCCATGTCAGCCAGGTGGTGTCACCGGGTGAATACGCGGTGCGCGGCGGCCTGATCGACCTGTTCCCGATGGGCAGCCTGGTGCCCTACCGGGTGGACCTGTTCGACAACGAGGTTGATTCGATCCGCACCTTCGACCCCGATTCGCAGCGCAGCCTGTACCCGGTGCCCGTGGTGCGGCTGCTGCCGGGGCGTGAGTTTCCGATGGACGTGGCGGCGCGCGCCACCTTCCGCCAGCGCTGGCGCGAGAAGCGGGACGGTGACCCGACCAGGAGCCGCATCTACAAGGACATCGCGCAAGGCATTGCCACGGCCGGCATCGAGTACTACCTGCCGCTGTTCTTCGAGGCCACCGGCACCATCTTCAGCTACATCGGCGAGCAGGCGCAATTGGTGCTGCACGGTGAAGTGGACCAGGCGCTGGAGCGCTTCTGGGCCGACACCCGCGAGCGCCACCGCTTCATTGCCGCCGACCCTGACCGCCGCGTGCTGGCGCCCGAAGAGATCTTCCAGCGCAGCGACGAGTTTTTTGCCAATGCCAACCGCCATGCGGTGCTGGCCTTGCGCGGCAGTGAAGCCACCCAGGGCGTGCAAGACAGCGCTGCTGCGGTCTCGTGGGCCCGGCCACTGCCCGACGTGGCTGCCGACCGCAATGCCACCGAGCCGCTGGCCAGCTTCAGCCGCCACCTGGCCAGCACCACGGCGCGCTTGCTGATCGTGGCTGAGAGCGACGGCCGGCGTGAGAGCCTGCTGGAGCTGCTGCGCGACCACCAGATCAGCCCGCCCCGCGTGGCCACGCTGGCCGAGTTCGAGGCCAGCGACGAGAAGTTCTGCATCACTGCCGCGCCGCTGGCCGCCGGTTTCCATTGGTTTGAGCCCGAGACCACGCCACCGGTCTCGATCCAGTTCATCACCGAGACCGAGCTGTTTGCCAGCGCGCCGCAAGGCCGGCGCCGCCGCAAGCAAGAGCAGACCAGCAGCGTCGATGCGCTGATCAAGGATTTGTCGGAGCTGAAGGTCGGTGACCCGGTGGTGCACGCCAACCACGGCATCGGCCGCTACGTGGGGCTGATCAACATCGACCTGGCCAACGGCGCCGATGGCGGCGCCAGTGAGTTCCTGCACCTGACCTACGCCGACGCCGCCACGTTGTATGTGCCAGTCAGCCAGCTGCATTTGATCAGCCGCTACACCGGCGTCAGCGCCGATGAAGCGCCGCTGCACCGGCTGGGTTCCGGCCAATGGGACAAGGCCAAGCGCAAGGCGGCCGAGCAGGTGCGCGACACCGCTGCCGAGCTGCTGAACCTGTATGCCCGCCGCGCCGCGCGCGAAGGCCATGCCCACCGCTACAGCGCGCATGACTACGAGGCCTTTGCATCGAGCTTCGGCTTCGAGGAAACCCCCGACCAGCGCGCCGCGATCCATGCCGTGATCCAGGACCTGGTGAGCCCGAAACCGATGGATCGCCTGGTTTGCGGCGATGTTGGTTTCGGC
>JANNMP010000604.1:0-8806 GCA_031398015.1 Burkholderiaceae bacterium | reverse complement strand
CCGGGTGAAGCCAGCCGCGCCTGTGACCCCATGCCCGACAGGCACCAGCCGCACCAGCCGCACCAGCTGCACCAGCCGCGCCAGCTGCCCAAGCCCTGGGCTCTGGCCGCAGGCGCTGGCCTTGGTGGCGGCCGCTGTGCTGTCGCTGACGGCGCAGGCGCAGACAGCCCCAGAAACCACACCCGTGCCACCGGCACCGGCCGCCATGGCCTTGCCGGCAGCGCCGGTCTCGGGCACCGGCCAGCGCATCTACGCCGAGATGCAGCCGCGGCTGCTGCAGGTGCGCACCCTGCTGAAAACGCAGGACAGCCAGTCGTCGGTGGGCTCGGCTTTTCTGGTCACGGCCGAAGGCCACTTGATCACCAACTACCACGTGGTCAGCTGCTATGCGCTGGCGCCGCAGCGCCACCGCCTGGTCTATGCCACGGTCGATGGCCAGCAAGGCGCGCTGCAACTGCTGGCCTTTGACGTGGTGCATGACCTGGCCCTGCTCAAGCCGGTGGACGCCACGCCGCTGCAGGGCCGCGGCGCGGTGCCGTTCCGCCCAGCGGGCACCGACAACAGCGGCGAGCCTGAACGCGGCGCACGCATCTTCTCGCTGGGCAACCCGCTGGACGTGGGCTTTGCGGTGACCGAGGGCGCCTACAACGGCCTGGCCGAGCGCCACTACCTGCCCACGCTGTTCTTTGGCGGCTCGCTCAGCGGCGGCATGAGCGGCGGGCCGGCGCTCGACAGCCAAGGCCGGCTGGTGGGGGTGAACGTGGCCGCCCGGCGTGACGGTGAGCAGGTCAGCTTTCTGGTGCCGGCCGTGCTGGCCCAGGCGCTGCTGGTGCGCGGGCGCAATGCCCAGCCGATCACCAAGCCGGTGCATGGCGAGATCGAGCGCCAATTGCTGGCCCACCAGGCCGGGCTGGTTGACCGCTTCATCGCCCAGCCCTGGCGGCCGGCCGGCCACCCGCGCTACCGCATCCCGGTGCCGATGGAAAGCTTCTCGCGCTGCTGGGGCAGCGGCTCGCCGGCGGCCACCCGCGGCCTGGTGTTCGAGCGCAGTGATTGCACGATGGACAGCGCGGTGTTCATCGATGAGCGGCTGCGCACCGGCAGCATCAGCGTGCGCCATGAAACCTACGACGGCAGCAAGCTCGGCGCGCTGCGCTTCTTGCAGCGCTACAGCGCCAGCTTCGGCAACGAGAGCCTGGGCAACAACGATGCCCACCGCGTGGCCGCACGCTGCACCGAGCGCACGCTGGACGCCGCCGGCCTGCCGCTGCGCGCCGTCTTGTGCCTGCAGGCCTACAAGCGCCTGCCCGGGCTGTTTGACCTGAGCGTGCTCACCGCCTCGCTCGACAGCCAGGACACCGGCGTGCAAGGCCGGCTCGACGCCCAGGGCCTGAGCTTTGACAACGCCCAGCGCCTGGCGCGCCATTACCTGGAAGGCTTCGGTTGGACCAACCCGCCCACGACCCTGAACAACGCCCCCAGCCCCAGCAAGACCAGCGCCCTGCGCCCGGCCCCGAACAGCGTCTCGCGCTGATCGAACTGCTTGACCGCGACGGCCGGGCACGCCGCACGCTGGACGTGCACGCCTGGCCGGTGCGCCTGGGCCGCGCACTCGACAACACCTGGGTGCTGGACGACCCGCATGTGGCGCCACACCACGCCACGCTGGCGCCTGATGCGCAGGGCCGCTTGCTGCTGCAGGTGGGCGACAGCCGCAACGGCGTGCAGGTCGGGCAGATGCCAATGCGCGCCGGTGAGTCAGTGCTGCTGCCAGCAGGCACGGCCCTGCTGCAACTGGGTGGCCTGCGCCTGCGCCTGCGCATGGCAGGCGCAGCACTGGCGCCTGAGCAGCCGTTGGCGCAGCCGCTGGTGGCCGGCGCCGGGCTGTGGCTGCTGTTGCTGGCCTGGGTGCTGGTGCAGGTGTTGCACCGCTGGGTGGCGCTGGACCCGGGCGCCGACCTGGTGCTGTGGCTGCCCTGGCTGCTGGGCCTGCCCGCCGGGCTGGCGCTGTGGTGCGGCTTGTGGGCACTGGGCTCCAAGCTGTTTCGCCACGGCTTTGATTTCGCCAGCCATGCGGCGATCGCACTGCTGGGGCTGCTGGCCTACGAAGCGCTCGATGCATTGCTGCCGCAGGCCGCTGCCGCGCTGGGCTGGCCACTGCTGTGGCAATTGCACCAGCAATGGTCGGCGCCGCTGCTGGCGCTGGCCGTGGTGCGCGCCCATCTGCGCCAGCTGCTGCCACAACGCCCGCGCCTGGTGGATCTGGGTCTGGCCGCCGTGCTGGCCGCCGGCGTGGCGGTCAGCCTGGTGATCAATCTGCGCCAGCAGGGCCGGGTGTTCAGCGCCCCCTACATGAGCACGCTGCCAGCACCGGCGCTGCAGCTCGGCCGCAGGCTGCCGCTGGGCGCGGTGGACGCCGCCCTGCTGCCGCTGCGCGATGTGCAGCGCCAGCGTGCAAGCGAGGCAGCAGCCGAAGACGGCGAAACCAGCCTGCCTTGAGACGTCGTGAACGAACCTGGCTGACATCAAACCACACCGCGCTGGCCCAGCGCCACGATCACCGGGCCGATCTCGCGCTGCAGTTGCTGCAGCAGCAGCGCGTCAGGCCGGGCATCTGGGGCTGCCACGATCGAGGCCTCCAGCTGCGCTGCCGCAGCCGACAGTGCATCAGCGCCGATGCTGGTGGCGATGCTGCGCAGGTCATGCGCCAGGCGCCGGGTCAGATCATGCTGACCCTGCTGCAGCGCGGCATCAAAGGCTTGCGGCCAGCGCAGGATGAACACCGACGCATGGTCGAGCACACGCTGCAGCAGCGCCGGGTTGTCGCCCAGCCGGGCCAGTGCGGCGGCGCTGTCGAGTGGGCTGGACGGTGGGCTGGACGGCGGGCCGGGCAGCGCGCCGGGCAGTGGCTTGGCAGACGGCGCGTCGGCGCTGGGCGCCTGCGGTGCAGGCGGCGCGCTGCCAGGCGCAAACCTGGCCAACGCCGCCAGCAGCTGCAGCTTGCTGGCCGGCTTGGCGATGTGCAGATCACAGCCGGCTTGCAGGCTCAACACCTGATCGGCGCTGTAGGCATTGGCAGTGAGCGCCACCACCGGCAGGCGCGGCAGACCGTGTGCCGCCTCATGCTGGCGCAGCGCGCGGGTCACGCTCAGGCCGTCCATGCCGGGCATCTGCAAGTCCATGAACACCAGGTCATGGACACGGCGGTTGGCCATCTCAAGGGCCAGCAGGCCGTTGTCGGCAACGTCGATCACGGCGCAGTCCGCCTCCAGCATGGCCTTGAACAGGTAGACGTTGACCTCGTTGTCTTCGGCCAGCAGCACCCGGGGCTTGCTGCCTGCAGGCTGCGTGCTGGCAACCAGCGCCGCAGCAGGGCTGGCTGCGGCCGGCAGCGCGGCAGCCGGCAGCGGCAGTGTCAGCGTGAACTGGCTGCCCAGCGCCGGCTCGCTCTGCACCTGCACCTGGCCGCCCATCAGCTGCACCACGCTGCGGGTGATCGACAAACCCAGGCCGGTGCCACCGTGCTGGCGGGTGACGCTGCCGTCGGCCTGCACAAATGGGTCAAAGATCGCGCCCAGCTTGCTGGGGGCGATGCCGATGCCGGTGTCGCTGACGACAAAGCGCAGCGCGTCGGGCCCGGCGTCGGGCGCACGTGAGACGGCCAGCGTCACCTGGCCCCTGGCAGTGAACTTGATCGCATTGGCCAGCAGGTTGCCCAGCGCCTGGGCCAGGCGCTGGCGGTCGCCGCGCACTCCCTCGGGCAGGTCAGCGGCCAGCGCCAGGCTGAACTGCAGGCCCTTGCTCTCGGCATGCGGGCGCTGCAAGGCCGCCAGCGATTGCAGCAGCGCTGGCAGCGAAAACGGCAGCAACTCCAGCTCAACCCGCCCGGCCTCGATCTTGGAGATGTCGAGCAGGTCATTGATCAAGCCCTGCAGCGACTGCCCGGCGTCGTGGAACACCTGGACATGGCGGCGCTGCGCTGGCGTCAGCGTGGTTTCTGCCAGCAGCTCGGCCACACCCAGCAGCGCATTCATCGGCGTGCGGATCTCGTGGCTGACATTGGCCAGGAACGCGCTCTTGGCCTGGTTGGCCGCCGCCGCCACGGCGCGCTCATCGGCCAGGCGGAGGTGGCTTTGGCGCCACTGGCGCTGGTGCTGCAGCATGCACAGCAGCATGCCGGTGGCCAGCGTGGCCAGCGCGGCCACCCAGGGCGTGGGCATGCGCGCGCCCAACAGCAGCGCGGCGGCAGCGCCCAGCACCGCCAGCAGGCCCAGCAAGGCCGCCAGCGCGTCGCGCGGCAGCAGCACCCGGCCACGCCGCCAGGTGGCCAGCGCCGGCAGCAGCGCCAGCGCCAGCAGCATGGCCTCGGCCCAGCTGGTGCAGGGGCGCAGCAACTGGCCGTCACGCAGGGCCGCATAGGTCTGGGCCAGGATGGCCGTGCCATGCGCTGGCCCGTTGACGGTCATCACCGTGTCGGCCAGCAAGGCGCTGCTGCCGATGAAGACCACCTGGCCGGCCACGGCCTGGCGCAGCGCGTCGGCGTTCTCCAGGCCAAGCGCTGGCCGCACCACCTGGGCAAAGCCCAGCTCCAGCGCCTGCGCCGGTGGCCCGGCAAATGGCACAGCCACCCGGCCCAGCGCGTCTTGTGGCCAGTTGGGCTGGCTGCCAGCCGGTGCCAGCGCCTGCCACAGCGCCAGCGGCAGCGCGGGCAGGCGCTGGCCGCTGGCGGCATGCCACAGCGCGAGTTGGCGCAAGCGGCCGTCGTCGTCCAGCGGCGCGGTGATCAGCCCCAGCAGCGGCAGCTGGTCGGGTGCGGGCCAGGTCGAACTGGCCGGCAACACGAAGGCGCGCCAGGCTTGCGCCGCAGGCTCGGCACCTGTCGGCCCGTGGCCCACGTCGTCGGCGTTGCCCAGGCGCGGCTGCAGGCCGGCAGCAGCCAGCACCACCGGCGCGCCAGGCCGGGCCAGGGTTTGGGCCAGCGCGGTGTCGCCGGGCTGGGCATCGGCCAGCAGCAGGTCAAGCGCCACCGCCCGGGCACCGGCCTCGCGCAACTGCTCGACCACCAGCGCATAGACATCGCGCCGGTAGGGCCAGCTGCCCAGCAGTGGCCGCAGGCTGTCGACCGAGACATCGTCGATGTCGAGCACCACCACGCCGCTGGGGGCCTGGTCCGGCGCGGCCAGGCGGCGCTGCCAGTCAGTCAAGGGGCGCGACAGGCTGTGGTTCAGCGGCGTCAGCGCCACCAGCAGGCCCACCGCCAGAGCCGCCAACGGCAGCCAGACCAGGGTGGATGTGAGCGGGTGCCGTTGCGCGCTGCCAGCCATCACAACAACAACAACAAAACCGCCGGCACCAGCAGCCACCACATCGGCCGCTGCGGCACGTCCACCTGCTGCACCGCGCCGTAGGGCCCGACAAAGCCGTCGGCGTCGATGCTGCGCACGCGCACGAAATAACGGCCCGGTGGTGGCGAGCGCAGCAGCCATTCGGCGCTGTCGAGCTGGGTGTCGTGCAACAGCTGGCTGAACCCGGCATCGGTGGCCACCTGCAGCTGGTGGCGCTGGCCGGGCTCGGCGCGCCAGCTCAACAACACGCCGTCGGCGCTGGCCAGTGGCGGCGTTTGGGCAGGCGCTGGTGGCAGCGCCACCCGGGTGGCGACCAGTGGGTCACTCCAGGGGCCGGTGTCGCCGTCGGCGCGGATGCTGGCCATGCGCCAGTGGTGGCTGCCCACCGGCAGCGGCAGGCGCAGCTCGGCGCCGGTGAGGTCGTCGCGGTCAACCCGGGGGGTTTGGAAGTCAGCCGTGTCGGCCACTTGCAGCCGGTAGCGCGCCGCCGCTGCCTGCTGTGTCCAGGCAAACAGCAGGTTGTCGTCGGCGCTGCGCGCGCCGGCACGTGGGCTGGTGAGAAACGGTGGCTCGGGCCGCGCCTTCAAGGTGAACATGGCGCTGCTGTCGCGGCCCTCCAGGCCATCGGCACTGCGGCTGCGCACCAACAACCGGTAGCGGCCGTCGGGCAGCTCATCGGCCCAGCGCGCGCCTTCGGCGCCGAACACGCCCTCCAGCAGCAGGCGGCCCGGCGGATCGGCCTCGACCACCTGGGCACGGTAGCTTGCGATGGGCAGCGCCGGCACGCCGCCGGGCTCGGCCGCCACCTGCCACGCCAGGCGCAGTGGCAGGCGCTCGATGCGCTCGGGCAGGCCGCTGAGCTGCGGCGGCGCCGGCAGCTGGCGCGGCGCTGCCACGCCCTGGGCGTTGACCAGGGTGCCATGGCCGGCGGCGGTGTCTTGCGGCACCACGCCAGGCGCGGCCAGGGCGCTGGCCGCCACCCGCCCCTGCAGCACCTCCAGCGTGGTCTGGGTGGCACTGGTGGTGGCGCGGAAATCGGTGCCACGCACACCCAGGTTGGCCACCGGCGTGCGGATCTGGAACTGCGGCCGGCGTGTTGGGTTGACCGTGGTGTCGGCGCTGCCGCTGCCCAGGTGCAGGCGGGTGTCGACCGTGGACCCACCGCTGCCGTGGCGCAACTCGGCCAGGCGTTCGAGGCGCAGCATGCTGTCCTGGCGCAGCAGCAGCCGGCTGCCGTCGGCCAGGCGCAGCACCGCCGACGATTGCGCACCGGTGTGCAGCACGTCGCCGCTGGCCAGGCGCTCACCACCAACCAGGCGCTGCACGGGCGCACCGGGCCGCTCAAGCCGCACGTCGCCATGGGTGTGCAGCACCTCGGCCTGCAACGGCTGCTCGCGCAACAGGGCAGTTGGCAACAGCAGCACCCGCCCGGGCATCAGGCGGCGCGGGTTGATGACCTGGTCGGCGCTCTGGATGGCCTGCCAATGGCTGCCGGGTGCCAGCAGCCGGTCGCGGATGCCGATCAGCGTGTCGCCGGGCTGCACGGTGTAGGCCAGCGCTGGCGCGTCAGCGGCCATGGCCAGGCTGGCACCCGACAACAGCAAGGCACACACATGGTCACGGCGCGGCAAGGCAGACAACATTCCTGGCGGTGGATTCGGGCGGCGTTGCGGTGCCGCTGGTGTGGAGACCGGCCGGATGGGCGTTTCACCGGCGCGCCAGGCCGACCTGCCCGAGCGCTCGCATTCTGATCACATAACGCCCCTGGGCCCAGCCGGGCAGCCCGAAACCTTGGGGCTTGCACTGGGCGATCATCGCAGACCAAACACCACTGGGCAGCCGCCACAGCATGCACGCCGAACCACCTGCCGCTGCCAACACGGGCACATTCACCACCACCACCACCGCCAACGCGCGCCCTGCCACGGCGCCGGGCGTTGGGCCAGCGTCGCTGCTGTCACTGCCGCCGCAATACCGCGCCCTGGTTGTGGGGGCCAGCGGCGGCATCGGCGCGGCTTTTGTGCAGGCGCTGGCGGCCGACCCGCGCTGCGCCAGCGTGACCGGCCTGCACCGGGCATCGACACCCGCCGTGGACTTTGCCGACCCACCCAGCGTGGCCCGGGCTGCGGCCACGCTGGTGCCGCAGGGGCCATTTCATCTGCTGGTCAATGCCGCCGGGCTGCTGCATGGGCCGCTGGGGCCGCCGGAGAAGAAGCTGGCTGACATCGACAGCGCCCGGCTGCTGGCCACGCTGAGCGCCAACACCGTGGGCCCGGCCTTGCTGCTGCGCCACTTCAGCCCGCTGCTGGCGCGTGAGCGGGCGCTGCTGGTGATGCTGTCGGCCAAGGTGGGCAGCATCGGCGACAACCGCCTGGGCGGCTGGTACAGCTACCGCGCGTCAAAGGCGGCCTTGAACATGCTGCTGGCCACCGCCGCGATCGAGCTGCGCCGCAGCCAGCCCAACACGGTGGTGGTGGCGCTGCACCCGGGCACGGTCAGCACCGCGCTGTCAGCGCCGTTTGGCGGCGCGGCCACCGGCCGGCCGCCCGGCCTGGCGGTGGCGCAGATGCTGGCCACGCTGGACGGGCTGGCAGCCGCCGACAGCGGCGCCTTCGTGGCCTACGACGGCCAGCGCCTGCCGTGGTGATCAGCCGATCTCACCGGGCTTGCCGATGGCGCGCGCAATGCCGCGCAAGATGTGCAGCTCGTCGGCCGTGGGCTGGGCCCGGTTGATCAGCTGCTGCAGCCGGGGCAGCAGCCGCTTGGGCGCAGCGGGGTCGAGAAAACCGATCTGCTCCAGCACCTGCTGCCAGTGCTGCAGCGCGCCTTGCACTGCGGCGGCGTCAGCCGGCTGGCTGGCAGCAGTGCGCGCCAGCACCGGCCAGGCACCCAGCGCGCAGCGCCAGTCATAGGCAATGCACTGCAGCGCCTGGGCCAGGTTCAACGAGCCGTAGCCGGGCGCGGTGGGGATGCTGAGGCAGACGTGGCAGCGCCAGACATCGGCGTTGGCCATGCCGAAGCGTTCACTGCCGAAGACGAAGGCCACCCGCTGCGCGCCGGCGGCCACCTCGGCGGCCAATGCCGGCAGCCGATCACGCGGGGCGAAGGTGGGTGGGCCGAAGTCACGCGGTGTCATCGCGGTGGCGCAGGCAAAGCTGATGCCGTGCAGCGCCTCGGCCAGGGTGGCCACGGTGCGGGCGCGCACCAGGATGTCGGCCGCGCCGCTGGCCATGGCCACCGTGTCGCCATGGCACAGCACGTCGGCAAAACGCGGTGCCACCAGCACCAGTTCAGAGAAGCCCATCACCTTCATCGCGCGGGCGGCTGCACCCACATTGCCGGCATGGCTGGTGTGCAGCAGCACGAAGCGGGTGCCGTCGCTGGCTGGGTCAGTGGCGGCCAGCGGGGTGTTGGCGGTCATCGGCTGGGTGCCATGGACTGGGTGTCATGGCTGACATGCC
>JANNMP010000565.1:0-3447 GCA_031398015.1 Burkholderiaceae bacterium | reverse complement strand
GCGCTGATGAGCGAGGTGCAAGGCATTGCCGACGCGATGCAGCAAGGCGCCACGCGGCTGGACGCACTGCAGGCCGAGCTGGCCGAGCTGCTGATGGGCCTGCCCAACCTGCCCGCTGCCGGCGTGCCCGTTGGCGCTGATGCATCGGCCAATGTGGAGGTGCGGCGCTGGGGCACACCGGGCGTGTATGACTTTGCGGTCAAGGACCATGTCGACCTGGGTGCACCGCTGGGGCTGGACTTCGAGACCGGCGCCAAGCTGAGCGGCGCGCGCTTCAGCTTTCTCAAAGGTCCGGTGGCGCGCCTGCACCGCGCGCTCGCCCAGTTCATGCTGGACACCCACACCAGCGCCCATGGCTACACCGAGTGCTGGACGCCGTACATCGTCAACCGCGAGATCCTGGAGGGCACGGGCCAGCTGCCCAAGTTCAAGGACGACATGTTCTGGGTGCTCAGGGGCGGCGACGACCAGCAGGCCGAGCAGTACCTGATCTCCACCAGCGAGATCAGCCTGACCAACACCGTGCGCGGCCTGATCCTGAAGGCCGAAGACTTGCCGATCAAGCTGACCGCGCACAGCCCCTGCTTCCGGTCGGAGGCCGGCTCCGCTGGGCGCGACACCCGCGGCATGATCCGCCAGCACCAGTTCGACAAGGTGGAGATGGTGCAGATCGTGGCGCCCGAGCAGGGCGAGGCTGCGTTGCAGCAGATGGTCGGCCATGCCGAGGTCATCCTGCAGGCGCTGGAACTGCCCTACCGGGTGATGCTGCTGTGTGGCGGCGACATGGGCAATGCCGCCGAGCGCACCTATGACCTGGAGGTGTGGCTGCCGGCGCAGGGCGCCTACCGCGAGATCAGCAGCTGCAGCCACTGCGGCGCGTTCCAGGCCCGGCGCATGCAAGCCAGGTTTCGGCGCCAGGACGGCAGCGCCCAGGGCAAGACCGAATTCGTGCACACGCTCAACGGCTCTGGCCTGGCGGTGGGCCGGGCGCTGGTGGCGGTGCTGGAGAACCACCAGCGCGCCGACGGCAGCATCCATGTGCCGGTGGCGCTGCGGCCCTGGCTGGGTGGTGTGGACCTGCTCAAGGCCTGAGTGCCGGCGCCCCGGCGCAGCGCCGGCGTGCGGCTAGAATCTGCGGCTGCATCCAGTGGCCACGGGTGCGTCAAAACACCGGAGCGGTGGCAGAGTGGTCGAATGCGCCGGACTCGAAATCCGGTAGACGGTTCTCCCGTCTCGAGGGTTCGAATCCCTCCTGCTCCGCCAAGACCGCACGTTGACGAGGCCCCGCGAGGGGCCTTTTCAATGGGTCACGCGCGCACCTCGGCGCGACAGGCTTCGGCGGAGAGCCGCCATCGACATGATGGCCGCCAAGCCTTGCCGGCCATCACAATGCTTCAGCTTGACAACCCCCACCGCCATGGACGCGCCTGACCTTGCCCGGATTGCGGCCGATGAAATGCGCGCGAACGGCCTCGAGCCGACATTTGCGCCCGACGTCCTTCGCGAAGCCGAACGGCGCGCTGTGGCCGGCCCGCAGCGCTCAGGCGACATCCGCGATCTGCGGGGCCGCCAGTGGTTCTCGATTGACAACACCGACACACTCGATCTGGACCAACTGACCTGGGCCGAGGCATTGGTCGATGGCAGTTTGCGGCTCGCCGTGGCGGTGGCCGATGTCGATGCGATGGTGCAGCTTGGCGGCAGTGTGGACGCGCATGCCGCGGTGAATACCACCTCGGTCTACACGGCAGCGGGTGTCTTTCCGATGCTGCCGCCGCTGTTGTCGAACGATCACACATCCTTGCACGAGGGCGAGGAGCGGCTTGCCGTGGTGGTGGAAATGACCATCGACAGCGGTGGTTCGATCACCGCAAGCCAGTTGGTCCGTGCCGCGGTGCGCAACCATGCCAAGCTCAACTACGACAGCGTGGCGGCGTGGCTTGACGCGCAGGCGCCAGCGCCGGCCGCCGTCGCGGCGAATGCATCGCTGCAAGCGCAACTCCGGCTGCATGACCAGGCAGCCCGCAGCCTGCGCCAATGGCGCCAGCAGCGTGGTGCGTTGAACGTGATGACGTCGCAGGCCCGGCCGGTCTTTGACAAGGGCGAACTGGTGGATCTGCGCGCCGACCGGAAGAACCGGGCGAAGGACCTGATCGCCGACATCATGATCGCGACCAATGGCGCCACAGCCCGCTGGCTGGCCGAGCATCACCAACCCTCGTTGCGCAGGGTGTTGCAGCAACCCAGGCGCTGGGACCGGCTGGTGCAGCTGGCCGAGCAGAACGGTGCCACGCTGCCCGCCACGCCCGATGCGCTGTCGCTCGACCGCTTTCTGACGGCACGCCGCCAGGCCGACCCGTCCAGCTTCGAAGCCTTGTCGCTGGCCGTTGTGAAGCTGCTGGGCTCCGGGGCCTATGCGGCGGCAGCGCCAGATGCACCGCCGGCCGGTCACTTCGGGCTGGCGGTCAACGACTATGCACATTCCACCGCGCCCAACCGCCGCTTCGTTGACCTCGTCACGCAACGGATTCTGAAGGCGACGCTGGCGCATCAGGCCACGCCCTATTCGATGGACGAGCTCGATGCCATTGCGAAGCGGTGCACGGTGCAGGAGGACAGCGCCTCCAAGGTCGAACGGCGTGTGCTCAAGGCCGCCGCGGCCTATCTGCTGCAGGGCCGCATCGGCGAACACTTCGACGCCATCGTGACCGGCGTCGCGTCGAAGGGCACGTTCGTTCGCATCACCGCGCCCATGGTCGAGGGCCGGATCGTGCGCGGGTTTGACGGTTTGCAGGTGGGTGACGCTGTGCGCGTGACGCTGCGCAGCGTCGACGTCGACCAGCGGTTCATCGACTTCGAGCGCTTCTAGGGCCGCCTGGTGACCCACCTCCTCAACTTGCTCGCTGCCATCGCCCTGCTGGTGTGGGGCACGCACATCGTGCGCACCGGCATGCTGCGGGTGTTTGGCGAAAACCTGCGCCGGGTGCTGGCCAAGAGCTTCGGCAGCCGGCCGGCGGCGCTGCTGGCCGGCCTGGGGGTCACCAGCCTGGTGCAGAGCAGCACCGCCACTTGCCTGATCGTGGCCAGCTTCGTCGGCAAGGGCCTGGTGCCGACGGCCGCAGCGCTGGCGGTGATGCTGGGCGCCGACGTGGGCACGGCGCTGATGGCGGTGGTGTTCTCGCTCGATCTGAGCTGGCTGTCACCGCTGCTGATCTTCGTCGGCGTGGTGATGTTCATCGCCCGCCAGGCCAGCGGTGCCGGGCGCATCGGCCGGGTCTTGATCGGCCTGGGCCTGATCACGCTGGCGCTGCAGTTGATCGTCGGCGCCACCCGGCCGCTGACCGAGGCGCCTGCCGTGCGGGCCTTGCTGGCCGCGCTGCCCAACGAGGTGCTGCTCGATATGGTGGTGGGCGCGGTGCTGGCGGTGCTGTCGTACTCCAGCCTGGC
>JANNMP010000524.1:0-5223 GCA_031398015.1 Burkholderiaceae bacterium | reverse complement strand
GGCCCGCGTTTACGCCAGCCGGGCTGGCGCCGTCATCAAGTTCAAGGTCGAAGTGCCGGGTGGGACCAGCGTCGAAGTGCCCAGCGCACCGACCGGCGCCGCCAACACCTGGAGCACGGTGAGCTGGGACCTGGCTGGTGTGGACCCGGCGCTGGCCTACACCGTGATCGCCATCACCCCTGACCGTGATCTGGTGGCCAGCGGCCAGGCCTACCACATCGATGAACTCACGCTGGCCCCGGCGGCAAACGTGGTGCCACCGCCGCCGGTCGGCGCCACCTTCGTGTCGTTCGACGAGGCCACGCCGGCGTTCTCGGCCATGGGCGCCTACGGCGGCGCGGTGCCCACCGTGGAGGCAGCGCCCAGCGGCGGCAGCGGCAATGCGCTGAAGCTCGTCAAGCCGGTGGGCGCGCGTGACGACGGCGGCAACCTGGTCAACTGGGGCGGCGTGTTCTTCACCACCGCCACCATCCCGTTCACGGCCGACAACAAGACCATCACCGCCCGGGTGTACAGCAGCCGTGCCGCTGCGGTGTTGCGCTTCAAGGTGGAAGTGCCGGGAGGCGGCAGCGTGGAGGTGGCTGGCACGCCCACCGGCGCGGCCAACACCTGGGGCACGGTGACCTGGGACTTCAGCACCGTCAACCTGGCCAGCACTTACAAGATCATCGCCATCACGCCCGATGCCGAGACCGTGCCCAGCGGTCAGGTGTATTACATCGACGACATCAAGGTCGCCGCGGCCGGTGTTGGTGCCACCAGCTGGATCGTGCAGCCGTTTGTCGAGAACCTGCAGTCGGCCTACGACACCGCCACCAGCAAGGCCCGAACCGGCAACTACGAGACCGGCCACTACGCTGCACCAGGCATGGTTTGGTGGTGGGGTGGGGCGTTCAAGTCGAAGATCCAGGGCGGCTATGGCGTCAGCCTGGCCAACGTCAACGACGCCTACTTCGGCATGTTCATCAAGAACGGCGCAGCGGGCTGGGACATTTCTGCGGCCACCAAGTACCTGTTCAACCTGGGCACCAATGGCGAATGTGTCGGCCGCTGCACGGCCACCGTGCGCCTTGTGTCGGCTGCCGGGGCCAACTGCGTGGCCGATGTGCAGGTGCCGTTGACGTCTGCCGCACCCGCCGCCTACAGCCGCAACCTGTCGGATTTCACCGTCTCGGGCTGCGCCAACAACACCATGGCGGCATTCAAGCAGTCACGGGTGGCCGAGTTGCACTTCCAGATGTTGCGCGCCGGCATGCAGTTCGCCACCACCACCGACGCCGGTGGCCGCTACCCCAACGGGCTTGACATGGGCGACAGCATCGGCTTCGACGCCCCCACCGGTGCGCCGGCCACCGCCAATGACCCGGTGATCGTCGGGCCGGTGTTGTCGTCCTTGACATTCGACGAGGCGGCGCTGGCCTACACCTCCACCGAATTTGGGGGCACATCGGCCAGCATCGGCACCGGGCCGGCTGGCAGCACCGGCAGGGTGCTGAAAATCAACAAGCTGGCCGGCGCCGAGGCCTGGGCCGGGGTCACGGTGTCGACTGGTGCGAACTTCTCGATCGACAAGATCCCGTTCACAACGGCGGCCAAACGCTTGTCGCTGCGGGTGTGGGCGCCGGCGGCCAACATGAAAGTGCGGCTGAAGGTGGAGGACGCGTCCGACGTCACCCACAACTGCGAGACCGATGCCACCACCACGCTGGCCAATGGCTGGCAGACCCTGGTGTTCGACTTCGGCACCCGCGCCTTCAACAACGGTGACCCGACCCAGCTCACGTCCAACCGCTGTGTCGATAACGCCCTGTTGTTGGTGTCCACGATGAACAAGCTGTCGGTGTTCCCCAACTTCGGCACCGCAGGCGCGGTCAACGGCGACTTCTACTTCGACGACATCACATTCGTCGGCAACTGAAGGCGCCTGAGACAAGGCGCTGGCGCAGTTCAAGGTGTCAGCGCCAGCGCCAGCAAGATGCGCGAGACCATGTTGTAGGCAGCGATCACACCCACCAGTTCAAACATGGCCTGGTCGCTGCCCATCACCGCCCGGGCGCGGGCGAAGGTGGCATCGCTGACCTTCACCTGGCGTGTCATCTCCACCACCAGGGCCAGCACGGCCTGCTGGCTGGGGTCGAACACCGGGTCATGCGCCAGCGCCGGGTTGTCACCCAGGCGGTGCAGTGCGGCCAACTGGGCCTCGGTGGCGCCGGCCTGCAGGTACAGCGGTGCGTGGTGGTGCATCTCGAAGTCAGCGCCGTTGAGCGCCGCGACGCCGCACATCGCCAGCTCGCGCAGCAGTGGCGGCACGCCCAGCGCGGTGCGCACCCGGCCCATGAATTCATTCCAGCCCAGCGCAAACGCCGGGCTGTGCAACAGCAGCCGGTCCAGGTCGATCAGCGCACCGCCCCGGCGTGCGCGGATGTCTGCCACCAACTCGGGCGGGCCCACTTGGGCATCGGTCAACAACGGCAGGCGGGTTGGCATGGTGGGCTCCAGGGCAACTTGGGTGCGCTGATTCTGGCGCCGAGCGGGTGTTACCGTGCAGCGCAACATCTGGAGCAGCCGGCATGCAAGAAACCACCGAACCGACGCTGGCCGCCACGACAGCGGCAGCAACCGCTGCGGGCGTTGCGACAGCTGCGGCGCCGAACACACCCATCGATTCGCTGCTGCTGGCGGCCACCCGCATCGCCACCTTCGAGCACCAGCGCGGCCTGACCAATGCCAGCGGCTTCTTCTTCGAGCGCGACGGCCGGCTGTACCTGGTCACCAGCCGGCATGTGCTGATTGACGCGCCGAGCAAGCACCACCCCAACCGCATCGAGATCGAGCTGCACACCCAGGCGCATGACCTGGCCAAGTCGGTCAGTGTCTCGCTGATGCTCTACCAGGATGGCAAGAGCCAATGGCGCCAGGGCACCGACACCAGCGGCGAGATCGATGTGGCGGTGATCGAACTCGACCGCGCCACACTGCCGCCGACGGTGCTGCTGTGCGCCTTCACACCCGCGCATCTGCAGCAACTCGATGACCGGGTGGAGGTGGGCAGCTCGGCATTGATCGTGGGCTTCCCGCTGGGCTTTCACGACACCTTGCACCACCTGCCGGTGGTGCGGCAATCGGTCATCGCATCGGCCTTCGGCCTGCGCTTCCAGGGGCTGGGTTATTTTCTGACCGATGCCCGCACCCATCGCGGCACCAGCGGGGCGCCGGTGGTGCTGCGCGACGCCCTTGCGGCACCCGGCGCAGCCCTGCCGTGGAAGCTGCTGGGCGTGCACTCGGCCCGGCTCGACATGGCCGGGCGCGACCTGGTGCAAGACGAATCCCTGGGCCTGAACTGCGCCTGGTACGCCGACATGTTGATGACGCTGACGGCGGCTTGAGCGCAGGCGGCGTGGGCCTGCGCAGGGTTCACGCGGTCTGCGTGACCACTGGCTTGATGTTCTGCGCCAGGTTGCCCTTGGGGCCCTGCACCAGTTCGAAGCTGACCTTGCTGCCCTGTTTCAAGGTGCGAAAGCCGTCCATCTCGATGGCCGAGAAATGCGCAAACACATCCGGGCCGCCTTCTTCGGGCTCAATGAACCCGAAGCCCTTGGCGTCGTTGAACCACTTGACCGTGCCGACAAACATCGCTGACTCCCATCAACCCCCGGGTTGGGGGAAGCGGCAGATTCTCTGAACGGCTGCAAAACCGCGTCAAGGCGGAGAACTGGACCAGCGGTGATCATGGTTCCCCTACAGCAGCGGCACCGGCTGGCCGCCGCCATCTGTGCGCGTGCGGCGGCGCTTTTCACGCCTTGCAACGCGCGTGACAGGTGCAATATCCAACCCACGCCCTGGGTCCACAGCTTGAATCGATAGAATGAACCATGCCAGCCGACGAGCCGCCACAGCCTCCGCCAAAACCGCCGGCGCAGCCGCGCCGTGGCGACAGTGGTGCGGTGGTGGTCGAGCGCAAGACAGCGCGCACCAAACCGCCGCAGATGTACCAGGTGGTGCTGCTCAACGACGATTACACCCCGATGGAATTCGTGGTGATGGTCTTGCAGCAATACTTCAAGCGTGATCTGGAATCGGCCACGCTCATCATGTTGAAAATCCACCACGAAGGCCGTGGCGTCTGCGGTGTCTACACCAAGGACGTTGCCGCCACCAAGGTTGAACTTGTCCTGGCTGCGGCGCGTCGCGCCGGGCATCCGCTGCAGTGCATTATGGAGGCCGCATGATTGCGCAAGAACTTGAAGTCAGCCTGCACATGGCGTTCGTCGAGGCGCGCCAGCAGCGCCACGAATTCATCACTGTCGAGCACCTGCTGCTGGCGCTGCTTGACAACCCGTCGGCTGCCGAGGTGTTGAAGGCCTGCGCCGCCAACATCGACGATCTGCGCAAGAGCCTGACCACCTTCATCAAGGAAAACACGCCCACCGTGGGCGGCACCGAAGAAGTGGACACCCAGCCCACGCTGGGCTTCCAGCGGGTGATCCAGCGCGCCATCATGCATGTGCAGAGCACCGGCAGCGGCAAGAAGGAAGTGACCGGCGCCAACGTGCTGGTGGCGATCTTCGGCGAGAAGGATTCCCACGCGGTTTACTACCTGCACCAGCAGGGCGTGACGCGTTTGGACGTGGTGAACTTCATCGCCCACGGCATCAAGAAGAGCGAGCCGCCCGAGGCCCCCAAGGGCAGCAATGAGCCCGGCAGCAATGAGGGCGAAAAAGAAGAATCGGCCGATTCCAGCAAGGGCTCACCGCTGGACCAGTTCACCCAGAACCTGAACCAGCAGGCCAAGGAAGGCAAGATCGACCCGCTGATCGGCCGTGACCATGAAGTGGAGCGGGTGATCCAGATCCTGTGCCGCAGGCGCAAGAACAACCCGCTGCTGGTGGGCGAGGCTGGCGTGGGCAAGACCGCCATCGCCGAAGGCCTGGCCTGGCGCATCACCCAGGGCGACGTGCCCGAGGTGCTGGCGGCGTCCACCGTGTATTCACTCGACATGGGCTCGCTGTTGGCTGGCACCAAGTACCGCGGTGATTTTGAGCAGCGTCTGAAGGGCGTGCTCAAGCAGCTGAAGGACCAGCCCAGCTCGGTGTTGTTCATCGACGAGATCCACACGCTGATCGGTGCCGGTGCAGCGTCGGGCGGCACGCTGGACGCATCCAACCTGCTGAAGCCGGCGCTGTCCAACGGCCAGATGAAATGCATCGGCGCCACCACCTTCAC
>JANNMP010000519.1:0-4926 GCA_031398015.1 Burkholderiaceae bacterium | reverse complement strand
GCAACGATGTCGACACCGTGACTACAGTGACGTCCAACCTCGGCAATGCCAAGGTCAAGGGTGTGGATCTGTTCGCCACGTACCGCCAGAACTTGGGCCCGGGCCGGCTGGACGTGCGACTGGACGGCACCTACATGTCGCGGTTCCAGCAGCTCAGCGCCGGTGGTGTGTTGTCGCAGAAAGTCGGCACCATCGTCGAGGCTGACGGCACGCCGGTGCTGGGCGCCGATGAGGGCGGTGTGATTCTGCGCTGGAAGCATGCGCTGAGCTTCACCTACACCATGGGGGCATGGAGCGGCACGCTGACGCAAAACTTCAGCAAGGGCTACCGTGCCGGCAACGACCTGAACGACAACCCCACGTTCATTGGCGATCAGTCGTTGTTCGACCTGAACATCGGCTACCGCGGCATCAAGAACCTGACCTTGGGCTTGGGCGTGAAGAACCTGGCCAACACGCAGCCGGACACGTTCGTGCCGGCGAGCAACCAGTTCCAGAGCGGCTACGACATCACCCAGTACGACCCGCGTGGCCGTGTGGTGTACGCCAACGCCACCTACAAGTTCTGATTCACTGCGCCTGAAACACCGGCTGCCCTGGCAGCTGATGGATCCAGCAGCGCCGACAAGCCCATGGCCTGTCGGCGCTTTTCATTGTGGTGCACGGCGCTTCTGCCCGACGGTGCGCCTGGCCCTGGTCAGGGGCTGCTCACTTCGGCGCCAGCCGAATCGCCCCATCCAACCGGATCACCTCGCCGTTGAGCATGTCGTTCTCGATGATGTGCCTGACCAGCTTGGCATCGTCGGCCGGTGTCCTCAACCGTGAAGGCGAGGGCACACCGCAGCCAGCGCGTCCTGTACCGCCTGCGGCATGGTGAGCAGCATCGGCCTGCCGAACCTGCTGGGGCGGTGGTCATGTTGCAGATGCTGCGACGCACGCTGTCGGGGTGGCGCGCAACGCAGTCAGCCAGGGCTGGTGGAGACCAGGTCTGCTGGGATTGAGAGGACCAAATCGGCAAGAGCTTGCGCGGCACTGCCCAACAGCTGGACCGCCAAATGCCCCTTGTGAAGTGCATCTGCCAACACAGACATGTTGCGCAGGTGCTCGTGGATCGTGAAATTGCGCAACTGCCTGCATGCCAGCCATGAAGTTGCCGACTCAATCCAACCCAGGCGTTCTGCACGCGCCAGATTGTCAATGGCGGGGCCAACAAGCTCCGCCAGCCAAGCCAGGACGCCGGGCAGCAGCTTGTCGCCCACGGTGTCTTGCAGACGGCCGAATCTTGCAACGAAGGCGTCTACGTGTTCACCCAGTTCGATGTCCTGGCGAAGCGTGGTGGCGCGCTGTGTGTCCATCGGCAGGGCAAACAGGCGTCCATCGGTGATGCGCAACAGTGCAGATTCGGCAAGCACCGTCTCTGCCAGGTGAACAAGCTTGTCACCAGGCGGTTGTCGAAGGTTCAACCCAGGCGCTGTCACGGCAACTCGATCCCTTGACGACGTGCTGCGCGAATGAGCGCGCTTTCTTCTGACAGCGGGTCAGTCACCACAACGTCGATCTTCCGCTCGCCGATCGCCAATTGCAGTTTGGCGCCAGTGCGCACAGACACGGCCAGCTTGTCACCTGTGGCGTCTGGCAGTTCGATCAGCAGATCGATATCGCCGCCAAGCAGGTCGTCGCGTGTGCGTGACCCGAACAGGCTCACTTTTGCGCGGGCACCGGCCACCTCCGTCGTGATGCGGCGGATGGCGGCTGCTTCATAGGGCGTGATGCGCATGAAAACGATTCTATGCAGGGCCTTGGCAGTTGTGCCCGGTGATTGGCCAGCACCGCGCGTCGGTCAAACCTTGTCGCACTTGCCTCACTTCGGCGCCAGCCTGATCGCCCCATCGAGCCGGATCACCTCGCCGTTGAGCATGTCGTTCTCGATGATGTGCTTGACCAGCTTGGCATCGTCTGCCGGTGTCCCCAGCCTTGAAGGGAAGGGCACACCCGCAGCCAAGGCGTCCTGCACCGCCTGCGGCATGGTGAACAGCATTGGCGTGCCGAAGATGCCCGGGGCGGTCGTCGTGTTGCGGATGCCGTTGCGCGCCAGGTCACACGCGATCGGCACGGTCATGCCCACCACGTCGCCCTTGCTGGCGCCATGGGCGGCCTGGTCGACCGAACTGCGCACCTCGCTGCCGTAGACTGAAGCAGGGAATGATCGCCAACCATGACTGCAGAAAGCGACAACTTGGTCCTCGGGCACTTGAAGAGCTTGCGCAACGAGTTGCGGGATTTCCGCAACGAGTTCCATACCGAGGCCGAAAACCTCAAGCACCGCATGTCGGCGCTGGAGACGGCGATGATCAACGTCAAGCGTGAAGTCACTGCGGGCGACGAAACCGACGCGCGCCATCAGGTTCAACTCGACCAGATCGTTGAACGCATCAGGCGTTTGGAGAAGCGGCTCGAATTGAGTTGAATACTGCTGAAGTCGTTGCGCGTGATTGAACGCCGAACAGCACCTTCACTTCGGCGCCAGCCGAATCGCCCCATCCAGCCGGATCACCTCGCCGTTGAGCATGTCGTTCTCGATGATGTGCTTGACCAGCTTGGCGTAGTCGGCCGGTGTGCCCAGCCGCGACGGAAAGGGCACACCCGCAGCCAGTGCGTCCTGCACAGCCTGCGGCATGGTGAACAGCATCGGCGTGCCGAAGATGCCCGGCGCAATCGTCATGTTGCGGATGCCGTTGCGCGCCAGGTCACGCGCTATGGGCAGCGTCATGCCGACCACGCCGCCCTTGCTGGCGGCATAGGCGGCCTGGCCGATCTGGCCGTCGTAGGCAGCCACGCTGGCGGTGCTGATCAGCACACCACGCTCGCCGGTGGGCTCGGGTGTGTTCTTGCACATCGCCTCGGCCGCCAGGCGGATCATGTTGAAGCTGCCCACCAGGTTGACCATGATGGTTTTGGTGTAGGTGGCCAGCGGATGGGCGCCGTCCTTGCCCACGGTTTTCACCGCCGGGGCGATGCCGGCGCAATTCACCAGCCCGAACAGCGGGCCCAGCGCCACGGCGGCGGCCACGGCGGCCTGGCCATCGGCTTCCTGGCTCACGTCGCACTTGACGAACACCCCACCCAGCTCGGCGGCCAGCGCCTGGCCCTTGTCGGCCTGCAGGTCGGCGATGACCACCTTGGCTCCGTTGGCAGCCAGCAAACGCGCCGTGCCTTCGCCCAAGCCTGACGCGCCGCCGGTGACGATGAAGACCTTGTTCTGGATGTCCATGCTGTGCTCCTGCCGTGCTGTGGATGACAAGCAAAACGGCCACGCTGGGCGTGGCCGTCGGGCGGTGATGGTGGTGGTGGTGTGCCGGTGGCGGTCAGCCCGCCAGCGCCGCCATCACCCGCGCGGTGATCTCATCGACCGTGCCCATGCCGCTGATGCGTGCATAACGCGGCGCCAGTGCGTCACCCGACGCCGCCCACTGGGCGTAGTAGTCGACCAAGGGCCGGGTCTGGGCCTGGTACACACCGAGCCGGTTGCGCACCGTGGCTTCGCTGTCGTCGTCACGCTGGATCAGCGCCTCACCGGTCACATCGTCCTGGCCGGCCACCTTGGGCGGGTTGAACTGCAGGTGGTAGCTGCGGCCCGAAGGCTGGTGCACTCGGCGCCCGCTCATGCGCGCGATGATGGCTGCGTCGGGCACGTCGATCTCCAGCACCAGGTCAAGCTTGACGCCGGCAGCCTTCATCGCGTCGGCCTGCGGGATGGTGCGTGGAAAACCGTCGAACAAGAAGCCATTGGCGCAATCGGGCTGGGCGATGCGCTCTTTGACCAGGCCGATGATGATGTCGTCGCTGACCAGGCCACCGGCGTCCATCACCTGCTTGGCCGCCTGGCCCATGGTGGTGCCGGCCTTCACCGCCGCGCGCAGCATGTCACCGGTGGAGATCTGAGGGATGCCGTGCTTCTGGCAGATGAAGCTGGCCTGCGTGCCCTTGCCGGCGCCAGGCGCCCCCAACAGAATCAATCTCATCCGTGCCTCGTCGTGTTGTGTGTCTCGATGGATCTCGGGCCCGCCTGCCACCGGGTCGGGCCTGCACGACGTGCAACATCGCCATCGGTCCCGATCAAGAATAGCATGCCGTCCCCTGCGCCAAGCTGACGCGCGAGGGCCGGCCAAACCCTGCCAGGCCCGGCTCAGGCAGCGCTGAAAATCGCCCGCACGCGGGCCAGATCCTCGGGCGTGTCCACGCCCGGCCCGGGCCGCTCGGTGCTGACAAACACCGCGATGCGTTCACCATGCCACAGCACGCGCAACTGCTCCAGGGACTCCAGCGTTTCCAGCGGCGCCACCGCCAGTGTCGGGAAGCGCCGCAGAAAGCCGGCGCGGTAGGCATACAGGCCCACATGGCGCAGCGGCGCGGGCGCGCTGGGCAACTGCCGGATGCCCTGCGCAAAGCCGTCGCGCCACCAGCCGATCGGTGCGCGTGAGAAATACAAGGCCCGGCCCGCCGCGTCCAGCACCACCTTCACCACATTGGGGTTGCTGAACTCGGCCACGTCGGCAATGGCGTGGGCCACGGTGGCCATCACGCAATCAGCACGCTGGGCCAGCAGCGCTGCGCAGGCGTCGATCATGGATGGTGCGATCAGCGGCTCGTCACCCTGCACATTGACCACCATCGCGTCGCCGTCCAAGCCCAGCAGGCTGCAGGCCTCGGCCAGGCGATCACTGCCACTGGGGTGGTCACTGCGGGTCAGCACGGCATGCACGCCGTGGGCCTGACAGGCGTCGATGATGGACGGCGCGTCTGCTGCCACCACCACCCGCTGCGCCGCACTGCGCGCCGCCGCCTGCGCCACCCGCACCACCATCGGCACACCTGCCAGGTCAGCCAGCGGTTTGTCGGGCAGGCGGCTGCTGGCCAGGCGCGCGG
>JANNMP010000470.1:0-2916 GCA_031398015.1 Burkholderiaceae bacterium | reverse complement strand
GCAAGTCGCGCGCGATCACGTCCGGGTCGGCGCTGGCATGCTGGCTGGTGCTGCTGCACAACAACAGCAGCGGCGCGCCGAGTGCATGCGCCATCTCCAGCATGGCCTTGGCCACGTCGACCTTGTAGTCTTGCAGATGGCCGCTGAGGCCTTCGAAATCCCGCAGCACCTGAAAGCCGGTGACCCGCAGGCCGCTGGCCTTGACGGCGCGCACCGCTGCAGCGACACCACCGTCGTGGCCGACGATGTCATTGGCCTTGAGCATCACCTGGCTGAAGCCGGCCTCGCGCATCGCCTTGAGCTTGTTTTCCAGGCTGCCGGCGAGCGTGATCGTGTCCATCCCAAAGTCGTCGAAATTTCCAGTCTCGCGTGACATGGCCGTCAGCCCCTGTCCTGCACCAGCTCGAACATCACGCCGCCCAGCCAGGTCTTGGTGAGCGCGCCGCGCTGTTCCGTGTGCACGCCGCCGGACTCGACGAACTCCACGCCACGCTGGCGCAGCGCGGCCACGGCTGCGGGCACGTCGGGCGTGCCCAACCCCAGGCGCTGCAGGCTCTCATCACCTTCCACATCGACGATGCCGGGCTCGGGCTCGATCAACTGCAAGTAGAACGTGCGACAGGGGCTGCGCAGGATGCGGCCCTTGGGCAGGATGCCAAAGCGCTGGTCGTCGCTCAATTCATCAAAGCCGAACAGCTCACGGTAGAACTCGGTCCAGTCGTCCATGCGGTCGGTGCCGATGTATTGCACGATGCCAAACCAGTGCAGGCCGGCCAGCGCCGGGGGCTTGGGGTCGACCGTGGGGATGGGCACAAAGTCCACGTCCCAGATCGAAAAATCCTGGCAGCGGTCCACAAAGTACAGCCGGCTGGCGCCGACGCCATGGATGGCGGGGATGTTCAGCTCCATCACCTCCACCTGGGTGGGCAGGCCCCAGGCGCCACGGTCCAGTGCCCGCCGGTAGGCGGCTGCCGCGTCACGCACACGCAGCGCCACCGCCGTGATCACCGGGGTTTCAGTGGGCGCGCGGTTGTTGGGCAGGTCTCGCGGTCGGTCGGCCACATGGGCGTTGATGACCACGTTCATGCCACCCTGGCGGTACAGCAGCACCTCGCGCGAGCGGTGCCGCGCCACCGGGCGGAAGCCCATCATCTCCAGCACCTGGCCCAGCGCCTGCGGCCGGCTGGTGGCGTATTCGATGAATTCGATGCCGGCCAGGCCCAGCGGGTTGGGCACCTCGCCGATGGCTTCGCGGTCGCGGGGGTTGTCAGCGGTCATCGGGGCATCCTTCTGCAACGGCATTCAACTTGGCGAACGCTCGGCCACCATCTGCAGGAAGTGGGCGCGGATGCGGCCGGCATCTGCCGCCTTGCCGGTGAACAGCTCGAACGCCCCCACCGCCTGGCCCACCGCCATGCCACCGCCATCACTCACCCGGCAGCCCGCCGCGCGGGCAGCCTTCAGCAGCGCGGTTTCGAGCGGAAAGTACACCACCTCGGCCACCCACAGGCCGGGGCGCAGCAAGCTGGCGTCCAGCGGCATGCCGGGCAGCTTGGCCATGCCGGTGGGCGTGGCGTGGATCAGGCCGGTGGCCGCTGGCACCACCAGCGCGGCGTCGGTTCCGGCGCTGACCCGGCCGGCGCCGTACAGCGCATTCAGGCCGTCAGCCAGCGCCTGGGCGCGCGCGCCGTCGGTGTCCACCAGCGCCAGTTGGGCCACACCCAGGCGCAGCACCGCATGGGCAATGGCCGAGCCGGCACCACCGGTGCCCAGCAGCACCACGCGTGTCAGGTCGGCATTCGGCAGCGCCCGCGTGAAGCCCCAGGCCCAGCCCGAGCCGTCGGTGTTGTGGCCGATGGCCTGGCCGCCCTGGAACACCACGGGTTGACCGCGCCCATGGCCCGCGCCTCATCGGACAAGTTGTCGAGCAATGGGATCACGGCCTGCTTGCAGGGGTAGGTGATGTTGAGGCCGGCATAACCCATCACCCGGGCGGCCTGGATCAAGCCGGGCAGGGCCTCGGGGCCGATGCCGGCACGGTCCAGGTCGATCAGCTGGTAGTGGGCCCGCAGGCCCTGGGCGGTGGCCTCGGCCTCCTGCATCGCCGGGGTCAGTGAATGCTGGATGCCGGCCCCGATGAGGCCCAGCAGCAGCTTGGGTTGGGGTGCCGGCATGGCCCAAGCTCACTTGCGGATCTTGGCCAGCTCGGCTTGCAGCTCGGCCACGGTGCCGGCAATTGCCGCGCCATGCTTGTCGATCACCGGCTTGAGCCTGTCACGCAGCTTGGCCTGCTCGGCGGCGCTGAACTCGGTGACCTGCATGCCCTTGGCCTTCAGCTCGGCCAGATCGTCGGCCGACTTGCTGCGGTTGACCTGGCGCTGGTGGGCCGAGGCCTCTTTGGCTGCATCGGCAATCACCTTCTGGTCGGCGGGGCTCAGCGTGTCCCAGACCTTCTTGCTGAAGATGATCGACTGCGGGTTGTACTGGTGGTTGGTGACCGCCAGGTTCTTCTGCACTTCGAAGAACTTGTTGGCCAGGATCACGCTCAGCGGGTTTTCCTGGCCGTCGATGGCTTTTTGTTCCAGCGCCGCATACACCTCGGGAAAGGCCAGCGGCGTGGGGTTGGCGCCCACCGCCTTGACCCAGTCGACATTGATCGCATTCGGGATCACGCGCAGCTTCAGGCCGGCGATGTCTTCAACGCTGTTGATCGGCTTCTTGCTGTTGGTGATGTTGCGAAAGCCCAGCTCGGTGTAGGCCAGGCCGATGATGCCTTAGTCAACCAGCTTGGCATGCATCTTCTGGCCGAACGGGCCGTCGACCACCGCGTCGGCTTCACTGGCGTTGGCGAACAGGAAGGGGAAGTCGTAGATCTCGAAATCCTTCACCTGGCTGGCCAGGATGCCCGAGTTGAGC
>JANNMP010000454.1:0-8009 GCA_031398015.1 Burkholderiaceae bacterium | reverse complement strand
CTCGGGCGCGTGCTGGCTCGACAACACCACCGTGTCGATCGAATGCGGCTTGCCGTCCACATACCGCAATGTCACCTGGCTCTTGGCGTCGGGGCGCAGGAAGGGCAGCTTGCCGCTCTTGCGCAGCTCGGCCTGGCGCTCCACCAGCCGGTGGGCGTAGTGGATGGCGGCGGGCATCAGCTCGGGTGTCTCGTCGCAGGCATAGCCGAACATCAGGCCCTGGTCGCCGGCGCCGGTGTTCAGGTGGTCGTCGCTGGCATGGTCAACGCCCTGGGCGATGTCGTTGCTCTGCTTGTCATAGCAGACCATCACCGCGCAGCCCTTGTAGTCGATGCCGTACTCGGTGTTGTCGTAGCCGATGCGCTTGATGGTGTCGCGCGCCACCTGGATGTAGTCGACATGCGCGTTGGTGGTGATCTCACCGGCCAGCACCACCAGGCCGGTGTTGGTCAGCGTCTCGGCGGCCACGCGGCTGCGTGGGTCTTGCGCAAAGATCGCATCGAGGATGGCGTCTGAAATCTGGTCAGCCACCTTGTCGGGGTGGCCTTCGGAGACCGATTCAGACGTGAAGAGAAAGTCGTTTGCCACTTGCATACACTCCAGGTTGGTTGAGGGCCGCGTCGCCGTTTCAACCGCTCTTGAAACTCTGGAATGGCGGCGAACGCTTTAGCGGTATTTGGTGCGCGCGCTGCCTTGGCAGCCCCCACACGGCGAGGCGTTTGTTGCCCCGCATCGCCCCGCAAGTTGTCCTTTAACTCGGCGATGGCTCCAGTATACGAAACATGCTTCTGCTGATCCGCTGGCTGTCGCGGCGCGGTTTGCCCACTTTGCACGCCTTGGGCACGGTGCTGGGTTGGCTGGCCTGGGCTGGCTCGGCCACCTACCGACGCCACTTGCGGGCCCATCTGGCGCAGGCAGGCCATGGCGCCGCAGTGCGCCGGCAGGCCGTGGCCGAGGCCGGGCGCATGGTGGCCGAATTGCCCTGGCTGTGGCTGCGCCCGGTGGGCCGGCCGCTGGGCGACGTGGTGCAGTGGCAGGGTGATGGCTTGATCGCAACGGCCTTGGACGAAGGCCGCGGCCTGGTGTTGCTGACCCCGCACCTGGGCTGTTTCGAGGTCTGTGCCCAGGCCATTGCCGAGCGCTTTGGCGCGCGCAGCCGGCTCACCGCGATGTACCGCCCGGCGCGCCAGCCCTGGCTGCGTAGCCTGGAAGAAAGCGCCCGCGCCCGCCCCGGCCTGGCCACCGTGCCGGCGGCGCTGGTGGGCGTGCGGCAGATGATCCGCGCCCTGCGCCGCGGCGAGGCCGTGGGCCTGTTGCCCGACCAGGTGCCGCCCGATGGCATGGGCGTGTGGGCGCCGTTCTATGCCAAGCCCGCCTACACGATGACCCTGGCCGCGCGCCTGCAGCAGCAGACCGGCGCCGCGCTGCTGCTGATCTGGGCCGAACGCCTGCCGCGCGGCCAGGGCTGGGTGCTGCGTGTCAGCACAGCGTTGCCGCTGCCCACCACGGCGGCCGATGACGAGGCGCTGCAAGTGGCCTGCGCCAGCGCCATCAATGCCGAGATGGAGCGCCTGATCGCCCAATGTCCGGGCCAATACCTGTGGGGCTACAACCGCTACAAGCAGCCGCGCCGCGCCCACCGCAGCACCGGTGAAGAAAGCCCGGCGTGATGGCGCAAGCGCTGCAGCAGGGGCTGGCGCGCGCACTGCTGGGCGCACTGTGGCTGTTCCAGCGCCTGCCGTTGGGTGTGCAGGCGGCGCTGGGCCGGGGGCTGGGCGTGTTGCTGTACAGGCTGGCCGGTGGGCGCCGGCGCATCGCGCTGCGCAACGTGCAGCTGTGCCTGCCCGAGCTGGGCGACAGCGCCCGCCGGGCCCTGGTGCGCGAGCACTTCGGCTGGCTGGCGCGCAGCCTGCTGGAGCGTGGCCTGCTGTGGTACGCGCCCGCTGAGCGCCTGAAGCGGTTGATCCATGTCGAAGGCGATGTCGGCCTGGCCGAGCGCAGCGACAAACCGGTGATGTGGCTGGTGCCGCATTTCTTGGCGCTCGACGTGGCGGGCGTGGCCGCGCTGCTGTTCCAGGGCCGCCATGCGGTGTCGATGTACCAGGCGCAGAGCAACCCGGTGTTCGACGCCGCCATGCGCGCCGGCCGGCTGCGCTTTGGCAATGCCGACATCTTTGCCCGCAGTGAACGGGCGCTGCCGCTGGTGCGTGCCATCCGCCGCGGCAGTGCGTTCTTCAACCTGCCCGACATGGACTTCGGCCTCAAGGACGCCGCCTTCGTGCCCTTCTTCGGCGTGCCGGCGGCCACCCTGCTGGCGCCGGCGCGCATGGCGCGCAGCCTGGGCCAGCTGGTGCAGCCGGTGGTGGCTGAAATGCTGCCGGGTGGCGCCGGCTACAAGGTGCGCTTTCTGCCACCGCTGGACGGCTTTCCGGGCGATGACGACGACGCTGCGGCGCTGCGTTTGAACCAGTGGATCGAAGCCGAGGTGCGGCGTTGTCCGGCCCAGTACCTGTGGGTGCACAAGCGCTTCAAGACCCGGCCGCCCGGCGAGCCACCGCTGTATGACCGGCGCGCCGGATAATCCACGCCATGCGACTGACCTTCACCAAGATGCAGGGCGCGGGCAATGACTTCGTGGTGCTCGACGCCACCCGTGCGCCCATCCATCTGAGCACGGAGCAGTTGCGCCACCTGGGCGACCGCCGCTTCGGCGTGGGCGCCGACCAGATCCTGGTGGTCGAGCCGGCGCGCAGTGCCGATGCCGATTTCGGCTACCGCATCTACAACAACACCGGTGACGAAGTCGAGCATTGCGGCAACGGCGCGCGCTGTTTTGTGCGCTATGTGCATGACCGCGGCCTCAGCCCAAAACGGTCACTGACGGTGGACACAGTCAACAACCGGCTGCAGTTGCACCTGCAGGACGACGGCCGCGTCACGGTCGACATGAACCGGCCGGTCTTCGAGCATGCCCGCCTGCCATTCGATGCCAGCGGCCTGACAGCCTTGCGCGAAGGCGGCTTCGAGCTGTGGCCACTGCAAGTGGCCGAAGGCCGGCAAGTGCAGGTGGCCGTGCTGTCGATGGGCAACCCGCATGCGGTGCAGCGTGTGGCCGATGTGCGCGAGGCACCGGTGGCCCAGCTGGGCCCGCAGGTGGAACAGCACGCACGCTTTGCGCGCAAGGTCAACGCAGGCTTCATGCAGGTGCTGGACCGGCGCCAGATCGCGCTGCGGGTCTATGAGCGTGGTGCCGGCGAGACCCTGGCCTGCGGCACCGGTGCCTGCGCGGCGGTGGTGGCCGGCATCCGCCTGGGCTGGCTCGACCACCAGGTGGACGTGCAGGCGCGTGGTGGTCTGTTGACTGTGCAATGGGCCGGCGGTGATGCCCATGTGCTGATGACCGGCCCGGCACAAACCGTGTTTGAGGGAGAAATCGAACTGTGACGATCCAGGGTGCCATCACCGAAGGCGACATCGCCAACTACCTGGCCAACACGCCGGGCTTCTTCGAGCGCCAGGCCGAGTTGCTGGCCAGCATCCAGCTGACCAGCCCGCATGGCCAGCGTGCGGTGTCGCTGCAAGAGCGGCAGATGGAAATGCTGCGCGAGAAGATCAAGCTGCTCGAACGCCAGCGCATGCAGATGATCCGCCACAGCCAGGAGAACGAGGCCATCGCCGACCGGCTGCACCGCTTCATCCGCGCCATCCTGCTGGCGCGCACGCCGGGCGGGCTGCCGGTGGACCTGGTGCAGTCGCTGCAGCATGAGTTCCTGATCCCGCAGGCCGCCATCCGGCTGTGGGGCCTGGCCGATGAGTTTGAAGGCCTGCCGTTTGCTGCCGATGTGGGCGCTGAGGTGCGCGCCCTCACCGACAGCCTGGCGCTGCCGTTCTGCGGCCTGAACGCGGGCTTTGCGCCGGCCGCCTGGTTGGCCGATGCCGGCACGGTGATGTCGGTGGCGCTGGTGCCGCTGCGCGCGGCGGCTGATTCGGCCAGCTTCGGCCTGCTGGTGCTGGGCTCACCCGACCCCACGCGCTACAGCGCCGACATGGGCACCGAGTTCCTGATGCGCATCGGCGAAGTGGCCGGTGCCGCGCTGTCGCGCCTGCTGCCACGCTGAGCGCCACAGGCCATGCCCGTGGCGCCTGACCCGGGGATCACCGCCTTCTTGTTGCACCTGCAAGTGCAGCGCCGCTTGGCGCCGCGCACGCTGGCGATGTACGGCGACGCGCTGCGCTGGCTGCAGCAGATGGCGGCCGACGACGGCCAGCCGCTGCAGCAGGCGCAGGTGCAGGACATCCGCGGTTGGGTGGCGCACTTGCGTGAGCGTGGGCTGGGCCCGCGCAGCATCGCCATTGCGCTGGCCGCCTGGCGTGGGCTGTACAAGCACTGGGGCCAGCAGCGCCTGGTGCTGCACAACCCGGTGGACGGCATCCGCGCACCCAAGGCGCCCAAGCCGCTGCCCAAGGCCCTGGGTGTGGACGACGCGGTGGCACTGGCCCAGCAGCAGAGCGCCAGTGCCAACCCGGCCCTGCGCGCGCGTGACCATTGTTTCGTCGAGCTGCTCTATGGCTGCGGCCTGCGGGTGGCTGAGTTGACCGGGCTGGACGTGCTGGCCAGCGGCCACGCCGCAGGCTGGGTGGACGTGCCCGACGCCAGCGCCCATGTGCTGGGCAAAGGCCAGAAGCGCCGCACTGTGCCGGTGGGTGGCCCGGCGCTGGCGGCGCTGACCGCCTGGCTGGCGCTGCGCCCCACGCTGGCCGCTGCAGACGAAGCGGCGCTGTTCGTCAGCAACCGCGGCACCCGGCTGAGTGACAGCCAGGTGCGCAGCCGGCTGCAGCAATTGGCGCGTGATGCCGGCCTGGCCACCGGCGTGCACCCACACATGCTGCGCCACAGCTTTGCGTCGCACCTGCTGCAGAGCAGCGGTGACTTGCGTGCGGTGCAAGAGCTGCTCGGCCATGCCAGCATCACCAGCACCCAGGTCTACACCAAGCTGGACTATCAACACCTGGCCAAGGTGTACGACGCGGCCCATCCACGTGCCAGGCGCAAGTGACGGGCGCGAGTGACGGCGGGCCAGGCCGGACAATCGGCCGGATGAAATCGATCCGCCTGCGTGACGGCAAAGAGCGTTCGCTGCTTCGCCGCCACCCCTGGGTGTTCGAGGGCAGCATTGCGCGTGGCAGTGCCGACGCCGGTGAGCTGGTGCGGGTGGACGCGCACGACGGCCGCTTTCTGGCCTGGGGCGCCTACAGCCCGCAATCGATGATCCGCGTGCGGGCCTGGAGCTTCGACGCCCAACAGCGCATCGACGCGGCTTTCTTGGAGGAACGCCTGCGCTGCGCCATCGCGCTGCGCAGCCGGCTGGGCATCGCCAGCAGCGGCCAGCGCCTGGTGCATGGCGAGGCCGACGGCCTGCCCGGGTTGGTGGTTGACCGTTATGGCGATGTGCTGAGCGTGCAGTTGCTGTCAGCCGGCGCCGAGCATTGGCGCGACGTGATCGCCGACGCCTTGCTGCGTTGGACGGGCCTGCAGCGCCTGTATGAGCGCAGTGACGTGGGCGTGCGGGCGCTGGAAGGCTTGCCCGAGCGCACGGGCTGGCTGCGTGGTGGTGGTGACACCGCAGTGGTGATCGACGAACACGGCTGGCAGCTGGGCGTTGACGTGGCACTGGGCCACAAGACCGGTTACTACCTCGACCAGCGTGACAACCGCCTGCGTTTTGCCCAGCTGGTGCGGCAACTGGGCTGCCAGACGGTGCTGAACTGCTACAGCTACACGGGTGGCTTCAGTGTGGCGGCATTGGCCGGTGGTGCGGCGCACGTCACCAGCGTCGATTCATCGGCGCCGGCGCTGGCCCAGGCGCGCGAGAACCTGCGCCGCAACGGCTTCGACGATGCTGCCCATGCCTTTGCAGACGCCGATGTCAATGCTTATCTGCGCCAGTGCCTGGCGGATGGCCCGACAGGCCGGCGCTTCGATGCCATCGTGCTCGACCCACCCAAGTTCGCGCCCACCGCAGCCCATGCCGAGCGCGCCGCGCGGGCCTACAAGGACATCAACCGCCTGGCGCTGCAACTGCTGGCCCCGGGCGGGCTGCTGCTGACGTTCAGCTGCTCGGGCGGCGTCAGCGCCGACCTGTTCCACAAGATCGTGGCCGGGGCCGGCATCGATGCAGGCGTGAACGCCGCCATTCTGCAGCGGCTGCAAGCTGCTGCCGACCACCCCAGCACGCTGGAGTTTCCCGAGGGGGAGTACCTGAAGGGGCTGGCGCTGCTGCGCCAGTAGCCCTCAGCCAGCCGCGCCCAGGTCGACCGCCGGCGCAAACTTCGCCCGGTGGGTGGCGAAGTAGCTCTTGACGTTGCGCACGTTGGCGTCTTGCGTGAACAGCCGCTGCACCAACGCATGCCAGGCCGCCATGCTGGGCAGCCACAGCACCAGCACCAGATCAGGCCCCGGCGAGACGCGGTAGCACTGCTGCACCGCAGCCTCGGCCACGGCCCGCGCCTCGAATGCGGCCACATGCTCGGCGCCTTGGCGGTCGAGCGAGATTTCGGCGATCACGCTCAGCCCGCCCACCTTGGCCGGTGCCACGATGGCCACCTGGCGCTCGATGATGCCGGCGTCCACCAGCCGCCGCACCCGGCGCAGCGCAGTGGCCGGGGACACGAACGCGGCCTCGGCAAGCGCCTGGTTGGAGCGTGCAGCGTCAGCCTGCAGCAGTGCCAGCAGACGCAGATCGATGGCGTCGAAGACTTCAGCACCGGTTGAACTGGCTATCATTCATCGATTCTCGCAAGAATCTTGCGCGTCATGGATGATGAAGCGTTTTGTTTCTTGAAACCAGAAACTTCGCACGCTTCTTTCATGATGTCATCGCTAGGATGCCGGCACTTTGAACCCCAGAAGGCCTTCACCATGTGTGGCATCGTCGGCGCCGTCAGCACTCGCAACATCGTCCCTGTGCTTGTGGAGGGCCTGAAGCGGCTGGAATACCGGGGCTACGACAGCTGCGGCGTGGCGGTGCACCAGGGCGGCGAACTGCGCCGCACCCGCAGCACCAGCCGGGTGGCCGAGCTGGCAGCGCAGATCGCGCAAGACGAGGTGCTGGGTGGCACCGGCATCGCCCACACCCGCTGGGCCACCCATGGCGTGCCGGCAGTGCACAACGCCCACCCGCATTTTTCGGGCAAGCGCATCGCGCTGGTGCACAACGGCATCATTGAAAACCATGACGAACTGCGCGCCGAGCTGCAGCACAAGGGCTATGTCTTCGAAAGCCAGACCGACACCGAGGTGATCGCCCACCTGGTGCACCAGCTCTATGACGGCGATTTGTTCGACGCGGTGCAGCGCGCCACGCTGCGCCTGAAGGGCGCCTACGCCATCGCCGTGTTCTGCCGCGACGAGCCGCACCGGGTGGTGGGCGCGCGTGAGGGCAGCCCGCTGGTGCTGGGGGTGGGCATGTTTGAAGGTCAGGGTGAGACCTTTCTGGCCAGCGATGCGATGGCCCTGGCCGGCGTCACCAACCAGATCGTCTACCTGGAAGAGGGCGATGTGGTCGACCTGCAACTGGGCAAGCACTGGATCAGCAACCGCCAGGCCGACGGCAGCTATGAGCGCATGCAGCGCGAGGTGCGCACTGTCTACGCCCACACCGGCGCGGCCGAGCTGGGCCCCTACCAGCACTACATGCAGAAGGAGATCTTTGAGCAGCCGCGCGCCATCAGCGACACGCTCGAAGCCGTGGCCAGCATCACACCCGAGCTGTTTGGCGACGGCGCGCACCAGGTATTCAGCCAGATCGACCGGGTGCTGATCCTGGCCTGCGGCACCAGCTACTACGCTGGGTCAACCGCCAAATACTGGCTGGAGAGCCTCGCCGGCATCCCCTGCAGCGTGGAGATCGCCAGCGAATACCGCTACCGCGACAGCGTGCCCGACCCGCGTACCCTGGTGGTCACCATCAGCCAGAGCGGCGAGACCGCCGACACCATCGCCGCGCTCA